>DASXDB010000221.1:0-3664 GCA_036490895.1 Gaiellaceae bacterium | reverse complement strand
GCCGTGATCGGCGACCTGCACGAGATCGTTCCCGCGATCACCGCCGAGCTCCGGAAGGCGAAGAACCAATAGCGGTCGCGGCCGGCGCCGTCGCCCTCGCGGCGCTGCTCGCCGTTGCCGGCCGCTTGTTCGCGCGCCGCGCGCTGTTCCTATTGAAGCTCGTCCGCGCGGCCCGCCCGCTCAAGCGCACCGACGACGTTCCGCGTCGCGTGAGCAACGAGGCGACGATCGTGCTCGGCCAGCGCAAGCTCTTCCAGCGCCTCGTGCCGGGCGCGATGCACGCGCTGATCTTCTGGGGCTTCCTCGTCCTCTTCCCGACGATCGTGATGGCGGGCATCGGTGCGATCGACCGCCACTGGTCGTTCCCGTGGCTCGGCCGCCAAGGTTGGTACATGGCGATGGTCGACGTCTTCATCCTCGCGGTGTTGCTCGGCATCGTCGTCGCCGTCTGGATCCGCAAGATCGTGAAGCCCCGACGCTTCGACGGCTCGCACCTCCGCGAGGCCGACCTCATCCTGTTCATGATCGCGCTCGTCGTCCTGACCCTGCTCGGCTGGCACGCCTCGCGCATCGCAGCCGGACTGAACGAGTGGCCCGCGCACTGGTCGTTCCTGTCGAACGCCGTCTCGCACCACGTCGGCTCAGGTGCGTCGGTGCGAGAGCGCATCTTCGTGTGGGCGCACGTCTGCGTGATCCTCAGCTTCCTGTGTTACCTGCCGTACTCGAAGCACCTGCACATCGCGACGGCTGCGGTCAACGTCTTCTTCTCGCGCACGCGCCGCCGCGGCCGGCTCGAGCCGCTGCGCTTCGACGTGCCGGAGGCCGAGATGCGCTTCGGCGCCGGGACGATCCGCGACCTCACCTGGAAGGAGATGGTCGACTCGTTCTCTTGTACCGAGTGCGGCCGCTGCCAGGACGTCTGCCCCGCGTACGCGACCGGGAAATCGCTGTCGCCCAAGCTCCTGATCATGGGGATCCGCGACCAGGTGTTCGCGGAGGGGGCGAACCTGCTCGCGGGCGGAGAGCTGTCGCCGATCGCAGGCAACGGCGTTCCCGAGGACATGATCTGGGATTGCGTCACGTGCGGTGCGTGCGTGCACGAGTGCCCGGTGTCGATCGAGCACATCGACCACATCGTCGACCTCCGCCGCGACCTCGTGATGATGCAGTCGAGCTTCCCGGCCGAGGCCGAATCGATGCTCCGGGACGTCGAGCGCGTCGGCAACCCCTGGGGGAAGCCCCAAGGCGACCGCGAGTCGTGGGCGGAAGGCCTCGGCGTGCGCGTCGTCGCCGAGGGTGAGCCGGCGCCGGAGATCCTCTACTGGGTCGGCTGCGCCGCCGCGTACGACGAGCGCGCCCGTGTCGCGGCCGAGTCGACGGTGAAGCTGCTGCAGAAGGCAGGTGTCGACTTCGCGATCCTCGGTGCGCGCGAGTCCTGCACGGGCGACCCGGCTCGCCGCATGGGGAACGAGTACGTCTTCCAGGCGTACGCGGAGCAGAACGTCGCGACGCTGAACGAGACGGGCGTGACGAAGATCGTCGCGAGCTGCCCGCACTGCCTCAACTCGCTCGGCAACGAGTACCCCGACTTCGGCGGCCGCTACGAGGTGATGCACCACACGCAACTGCTCGCCGAGCTCCTGCGCGACGGGAAGCTCGAGCCGGCAAGGACCGAGACCGAGATCACCTACCACGACTCCTGCTACCTGGCCCGCCACAACGACGTCGCCGCCGAGCCGCGCGAGCTTGTCGCCGCCGTCGGCAAGCCGGTCGAGATGGAGAAGCGCGGCAAGGGGACGTTCTGCTGCGGCGCCGGCGGCGCACACATGTGGATGGAAGAGCGCGGCTCGCCGATCAACGAGGAGCGGGTCCGGCAGGCGGCGGAGACGGGGGCCGAGACGCTGGCGGTCGCCTGCCCGTTCTGCACCGTGATGCTCGACGACGGCGTCCGCGCGAGCGGGAAGCAGCTCCGCGTGGTGGACGTCTCGACGCTGCTCCTCGAAGGGGTGTCTGACACCTAAGGTGTCAGACACCAATGCGGGACGGCATCGACAAGCGCGCGATGACTGCCTTGTCGGGCGGGCACCTCGCGGTCGACTTCGCCTCCGGCAGCGTGCCGGCGCTGATCCCGTTCCTCACCGACCGGTTCGACCTCAACTACGCGCTCGCGGCGATGTTGCTGCTCGCGTCCACGGTCTCCTCGTCGCTCGTTCAGCCCCTCTTCGGCCTCTGGTCGGACCGACGCGGGGCGCTGTGGCTGATACCCGGCGGCACGATCCTGTCCGCGGTCGGGATCGGGCTCGCCGCGATCACGCCGTGGTACCCGGTCGTCCTCGTCCTCGTCTTCGCGGGCGGGCTCGGCGTCGCCGCTTTCCATCCGGAAGGCTCCAAGTACGCGGCGTACGCGAGCGGCCGTAAACGCGCCAGCGGCATGTCGTACTTCAACATCGGCGGCAACACCGGCTACGCGCTCGGAACCTTCGTCACCGGGCTGCTGATCGCGGCGATCGGGATGGGCGGCGGCCTGGTCGCGATGATCCCCGTCGCCGCCGCGGCTGTCCTCCTCCTACGGTTCATGTCGCAGTTCGCGGTGCTCGCACCTGCGCGCGCGACCGGAAGCGCCGCACACGGAGAGGACGACCGGCACGCGATGGCGCTCCTCGGCGCCGTCATCGCGCTCCGTTCGATCGCGTGGTTCACGCTGCTCGCCTTCGTGCCGCTGTGGGTCGAGTCGCTCGGCCACTCGAAGGCGTACGGCAACCGACTGCTCTTCCTGATGCTTCTCGCGGGAGCGGCCGGAACGCTCGCGCTCGGCCCCGTCGCAGACCGTGTCGGGTTGCGCCGCACACTGGTCGTGACGCAAGCGCTGATCCCGCCGTTGATGCTCGTCTTCGTCTACGTCGGCGGCATCCCCGGAGCGATCGCCCTGCTGCCGGTCGGCATGTGCGTGGTCGGCACGTTCGGGGTGACGATGGTGCTGAGCCAGCTCTATCTGCCGCGGCACATCGGCATGGCGTCGGGTCTCTCAGTAGGGCTCGCGATGGGGATCGGCGGAGTCGCGGCAGTCGTGCTCGGCGCGGTTGCGGACGCGATCGACCTGAAGACCGCGCTCACGATCAGCGCGGTCGCCCCGGCGATCGGCGTCTTCGTCAGCCTCCGGTTGCCGTGGCCGGCGGCGGCGCCGCGGCGCGTCGTCGAGCCGGTGGCTGTCGACTGAAGACGCTCAGGTGACCCACGCGCAACCGTCCCAGTACGCGTCGACCCGACGTCGGCGCACTTCGAGCACCAACTCGTGTCAGGCCGCCGCAGCAACGCGCCGACACCGGCCAGACGAAGAGCTCTCCGCCGTCCTCGTCGATCCGCATGACGACCGCTTCGGATGCAACGACCTTCATGCTGGGATGATCGCAGCTCGATGCTCGTCGGCCTCGGTCATCTCGATCTAGTCTGCCGCGACCTCGACGCGTCACTCGCGTTCTACGCGGCCGTGTTCGGCCCGCTCGGGCTCGAGCCGCCGTTCCAAGTGGCCGGCGAGCGGGGCGAGCAGATCCACTACCTCCGGTTCCCGCAGGCAGGCTCCGGCTCGCTCGGGCTTCGGCAGGCGCTCGTCGATCAAGAGTTCGAGCTGTACGCGGCCGGGCTACACCATTTCGCGTTCGCCGTC
>DASXDB010000220.1:0-9130 GCA_036490895.1 Gaiellaceae bacterium | reverse complement strand
GTGACCGGCCCACGCATCGTCTCCGTCACCGGCACGGCGCGGTTCTACCGATTGCTGCGCATTTCGTCAACCGACATCCGTTTCGATGCCGAAATCCGCGGTCCTAGTGCGGCCTCTCATAACGTTTGACCGGAAACGAATGGATCGCAGAGGCCGCACTAGCGGGTGCCGAGCTTCATTCCGAGAAGTCGAGGGACCCCGGCCACCGCCTTTGCGACCGGACTGCTGCGCCGACCATGCTCCTCGGCCTCTTCGAGCGAGAGGATCGCAGCGCGAATCAGGCCGCCGCCGACCCGGCGGACGGGCTCGCGCGGAACGCGGGAGACACGGCGCCCGACCAGCGGCAGGCGCGTCCACTCGTCGTCCGACTCGGTGACGAGCGACGCGAGCACGCGGCCGGCGAGCCACGACGGGCCGACGCCGTGTCCGGAGTACCCGAGCGCGTAGTGGATCCGCGTCGAGGGGACCGTGCCGATGAAGGGCACGTGATCGGCGGAGACGTCGATCGGGCCGCCCCACGCCGCCTCGACCTTCACGTCGGCGAGCGCGGGAAGCAGACGGCGAAGTCCCTCCTCGGCGCGGCCGGCAGTGGGAGCGTCGTGCGTGAAGCGCTCGTCGATGCGCGCGCCGAAGCCGATCGGCCCGGAGCCCGACCCCATCAGCACACGCCCGTCGTTCGTCGTGCGAAAGTAGTGCAGGAACATGCGCGCGTCGTAGATTCCGAGCCCGTCCGTCCAGCCGATCTCATCGAGCAGGTCGGGGACCGGCTCGGTGAGCACGACGTAGCTCCCGAACACGGTCAGCCGTCCGCGGACGGGACGCCATTCGGTCGCGGCGGCGTTCGTCGCGACGACGATGCTACTCGCCTGCACCGTGCGGCCGTTCGCGGCGATCGTCCCATCGCCTCGCAGCTGCGCGCGTGTCCCTTCGAAGAGCTCGACTCCGTCGGCGAGCGCCGCCCGCCTTAGGGCACGGACGAGTCGCGCGGGATGCACCGTCGCCCCGTCGCGGAAGAACACGCCGCGGCGAAAACGCGGCGAGATGCCGGGCGACTCCCTGAGCTCGGCCTCCTCCGGGTGACCGACGGCGCGGGCCGCGGCGACCTGCCCGTCGATCTCGGGGTCCTGAGACTCGGCCGTCGACACCTCGAGCAGCCCGTCCTCCTTGAGCCAGGCGTCCTCCCCGCGCGCGACGAGGAACTCCCGGATGCCGGGGATGATCCGGTCGCCCGCGGCGATCAGGCGGAGCGCCGACTCGTCGCCGAAGAGGTCGCGGAGCGTCGGCAGGTACGACCAGTAGCCGTGGCAGAAGCCGCCGTTCCGGCCGCTCGGCCCCCAGCCGCAGAACTCGGCCTCGAGGAGCGCGACGCGCGGCGGCTCCGGCAGCGCGCGCAACGCGAGCGCGGTCCAGAGGCCCGTGAAGCCGCCGCCGACGATCGCGACGTCGACGTCCAAGTCACGGTCGAGCGGCGCCGAGCGGTCGCCGTCGTCCGCGTCGCGCAGCCACCACGCAGGTTCGGCGCCGGGAAGGATCGTCGGCTTCACGCGGGGACCGGAGCGGCGATCGGCGCCGCCACGTCCTGCGGGCGCGCGGGCAGCAGCGCCACGATCGTGCTCGTCATCGCGACACCGAACCACTGCCAACCAGTGAGCGTCTGGCCGAACTTGAAGTAGCCGACGAGCACCGCCGTGACCGGGAATGCGAGCTCGGCGAGCGTCGCTGCAACGGCCGGGGTCGAGCGCAGGCCGTAGTAGTAGAGGAACATCGCCGCCAAGCCTGTCACGAGCGCGAGGATCGCGATCCAGAACGAGTCGTGCCAGGACGCGAACGCGGGGACGCCGAGCACGAGCAGCGCGATCGCGCTCGCGGGCAACCCGAACACGAACCGGAGCGTCGCGACGTGCTCGAAACGCAGGTCGCGGGCGAGGTAGCGGCCGAACACCGTCCCGAGGCCCCAGAGCAGGGCCGCGCCGAGTGCGTATGACATCGTCGCGAGGCCGCGCGCTTCCGGATGGAACGGATGCGGGACACCCATGAACCACGTCCCGAGCAGAGCGGCGACGAAATACGGCGCGTAGCGGCGTCCCGGCCGCTCGTCGAGCACCACCATCGCCCCGAGCACCGCGAAGACCGGCTGAACCTTCTGCAGCACGACAGGCGTGACGAAATCGTTGTGGGTGAAGAGCGCCTCGGTGAAGAGGATCGTCGCCACCGCCGAGGCACCCGCGCCGACCGCGACGGCCGCGAGGATGTGACGCCAGCCGAGGCGGAACACCGCGGCGAGCGCGCCGGCCGCGAGCGGCAGCGTCAGGACGACCAGCACGAGGTGCTCGCCGAAGACGATCGTCGCAGCTGTCGTCGTCGAGGCGAGCGGGCCGCGAATCAGCGCATCCAATCCCCACAACGCCGCCGCGAACGCGACGACGACGATCCCGAACGACCTCCGCATGCGCGTAACGCTAGCTCGTGCCCTGGTGCTCATTTCACGATCGTCGGGATGTTCTTGATCTTTCCGTCCGCGATCTGCTGTCTGATCTGCGCCACCCTGGCGGCGATTCCCGCGGGGGCCTTCGGCGAGAACCTCCCGATTCCGACACCGTTGACGTCGAGCCCGTAGACCGCGTCCTGGCCACCCTTGAAGTGGCCGTCCTTCGCGTCCTTGATCGAATCGAAGACGGCAGTGTCGACGCGCTTCAGCGCGGAGGTCAGCACGTAGCTCCCGAGGTAGCCCTGGTCGGCGTCGACCCCGACTCCCCAGACGCCCTTCTCCTTCGCGGCGTCGAGCGCCCCGAGGCCGCACCCACCTGCAACCTGGAACACGACCACCGAGCCGCCGGCGATCTGGTTGAGCGCCACCTCCTTGCAGAGCGCGAGCTTCTCGAAGTCGTTCGAATAGCCGTTCATCGTCTGCACGCCCGGGAAGGCCGCCTTCGCGCCCGCCTGGAACCCGGCGATGTAGCGATCGACGGGAGGCTGCTTCTGGCCGCCGATCGACGACACGGCCTTGCCGCCGCGATCCTTCGCGGCCAGCCCGGCCGCGTAGCCCGCGAGGTACCCGGCCTCCTGCTCCTTGAAGAGCAGCCCTTCGACGTTCTTCAGGCCGCCCTCGTCGGCGTTCGACACGTCGACGATCGCGAAGTGCGTTTTCGGGAACTGCTTCGCGACCGCCTTCATCGCGTCGATCTCGGTGAAGCCGACGCCGATCACGAGGTTGTAGCCCTGGCGCGCAAGCGCGGTGAGGTTCGGGATGTAGTCGGACGACGACGCAGCGGTGACGACACGTATCTGAACCCCGAGCTGCGAGTGCGCGCGCTGGAGCCCGACGTATGCGAGGTGGTTGAAGCTCTTGTCGTTGAGCCCGCCCGTGTCGGTCGAGAGCCCGACCTTGAACGTCGACGCCTGGTTCGTCGTGGTCGAGACCGACGTCGATTTCTTCGATCCGCAGCCGGCCGCGACGAGCGCGAGAGCCGTGACGAGGGCGATTGCGGTGAGTCGCTTCACGAGTCCTCCGAGGTTTTAGACTATGGGACGAAAACCTATGCGGGATTCTACTTCGCACGCGGTCCTCGCCGTCGCGATGAGGGTGGACGACGGAGGGCTCGAGGCGCTCCTGCGCCGGGTCGAGCGACTCCCGCGCGAGTCGCTCGCGGGTGCGGTGCGTCGTGCGATCGACGTCGGCAGGCTCGCCCACCTCGAGCAGCTCGAGACGCGCATCCTCCGCGACGGCACGCTCACGACGGTCTACCTCGGCCTGGCGCGTCCCGGTACCGAGCTCGACGGCGACTGGCGAGTGGTCGGGACGCGCACGCCGCCGGACGAGCGCGAGCTCGTCGCCGCGGCGCAGGCGCGGTTGCGCGCGAAGCTCTCGTACACGAACCTCGGCTTCGCGCTCGCACCCGAGGTTTTCACGATCTCGGAGCTGCGCGACGTCTATGTCGCGGCGCTCGGCCACGACGTGTCCGCGACGAACCTGCAGCGCGTGCTGCTGCGGCGCGGCGCGCTCGAGCGCGTCGACGGCCTCCGCGCGCCCGGTCGCACGGGCGGCCGCCCCGCGGCGCTCTTCCGCTTCGCGTCGCAGCGGCTCGAGGTGACGGACGAGTTCGCGGCGCTCAGGCCGCCGCGCTAGGGGCTTCGAACCGCGGGGACTGTCCCCACGCCGTGGCTCAGCGAGACACGTCGGCGAGGATGTCGCGCCAGCGGCTGAAGAGGAGTTGGTGCGTGCCCTCGACGAGTCGGAGGTCCGCATCCCGCAGCCTCGCGGCGAACGTGGCGCCGATCGCGGGAGGGCACACGTAGTCGTTTCTCCCCCACCAGAGCGTCACCGGCGCGCGCACGTCGGCGAGCTCGAATCCCCACGGCCGTCCGAGGTACGCAAGCTCGCGCGCGAGCCACAGGCCGCCGTGCCGGAACGACTCGACGCGGCCGCGCCCGTACACCTCGTCACAGGCCGGATCGCCCGTCGGCGGCGTCGGCTGCATCCCCCACCGCTCGAGCCCACGCGCCGCGATGCGCGGCGAGACGCGCGCCACGCGCATCGCCGCACGCACGTCGCGCTGAAGCTCGGAGACGAGGTCGACCGGAGGCATCGAGCCGACCAGTGCAACGCGGGTCACGCGCTCGGGCGCGACGGCGGCAAGGGCGAGCGCGTGCGGCCCTCCCGCCGACCAGCCGATCGCGCCGAAGCGTTCGAGCTCGAGTCGCGCGGCGGTCGACTCCGCCCACGCACGCAGCGACGCGAAGCGCCGTGCCGGTCCGCAGCGATCAACGGCGAGCAGGCGCACGCCGAGCGATGCCGCGATCGAGTCGTCGGGGTGACGCGAGAGCCGCGAGTCGCCGCCGCCGTGCAGGTAGACGACCGGCGCCCCGTTCGGGTCGCCGGCCTCGTCGACGACTAGCGCGTCACGACCAGGGTCGTGTGCATGCCGAGCCGGCGATGGTTCGCGATGGAGCACCAGAACGAGTATCGCCCCGGCGCCAGCTTCACCGTCAAGTCACCGCGCCCGCCCGCGGCCACATCGCCGAGGCCGGCGATGTGCTTCGAGCCGATGCGCTGGAGCCGCAGGTCGTGGACGTCCTGGCCGAAGTTGGCCAGCTCGATCACCGCCGCGCCCGCGTGGACGCGCACCCGCGAGAGCGAGAACGAGTACTCGCGTGCCACCACTTGCACGCGTGCAGGTGCAGGAGCAGCCGCCTTCGGGGTCGCGTGGAAGAGCGACAGGCCGAGCAGCCCGGTCAGGACTGCGAGCTTCACTTGACGAGCGTCGGACGCTTGAACTTCGAGCTGTGCGGCAGCACCCGCTCGGCGTCGAAGTGGAGCCACTGCTCCAGCAGCCCCGCGTACACGCCGCGGAAGTCGCTCGTCGCCTTCAGGTTGCCGTCCTTGTCGAGGCCCGTCGCGAGCCCCGGGTACTCGCCGACCTGCGTCCCGGCGACGCGCGTCCCGATCAGGAAGCCCGTGCCCGCCGCGCCGTGGTCGGTGCCGCCCGACCCGTTCTCCTCTGCGCGCCGGCCGAACTCCGTCCAGACGAGCGTCAGGACGCGATCTGCAATGCCGCGAGCCTCCAGGTCGCGCTGGAACGCGTACAGCGACGCCGCGGTATTCGTGAGCGCGGGTGTGAGGGCGGACGTCTGGCTCGCGTGAGTGTCGTACTCGCCTGTCGCCTCGAGCGCGACGCAGCGAAGGGGCAGCCCCGCCGCGATCATCGCCGCGAGGCCCTGCAGGCCGGTCGTGAACGAGTCGCCCTCGGGATAGGGAACGGGCGACGTCAGCTTCTGGCCGCTGAACGGCTGGAGCTGGCGGCGAAGCGTCGCGGACTGCGCGCTCACCTTGGCGGCGGTGCGCGATGCGGCGTCGTGACCGCCCGCGGTCCCGAGCATGCCGATCGCCTCGAGCATGCGGTCCTCGACCTGCCCCCACACACCCGGCGACCAGAAGTCGTACTGGCCCGGGCCGTCGATCGCCGCCACCGGGACCTTCGCGGTCGCGAGCGCGGGCTCCAGCGACCCGGTCAGCGACAGGCCCTGCAACGGGTTGTCGGGCGAGCCGACCGCGTCGAGATACCGGCCGAGCCAGCCCGTGAGGAGGCGTGGGTCGGTCGCGCCCACCTCCCAGAAGTGACGCGACGTGAAATGCGACTGATCGGGATGGTCGTACCCGACCGCGGGCAGCACCGTCACCTTTCCTTCGTCGTGCAGCTGCGCGATCGGATCGAGCGCGGGGTTCCAGAAGAGACGGTCGTCCTCGCTGAACACCGTCCCGCCGGAGACTGCGAGGCTCGGGCGGAGCTTCCGGTAGAGGGGATCGCTCTGCGGCGAGAGCAGCGAGAGCGCGTCGGCTCCTCCCTGCAGGAACACGGTCACGAGGATCGGGTTCTTCGGCATCGTCGCCGCGGCCGCGATGCCCTCGTCGAAGATGTCGAGCCGGCCGGCGCCGTAGACCGTGAGGGCGAGCCCGAGCGAGCGGGCGACGAAGCCGCGGCGCGACAGACCCGTCCCGGCCGGCAGCGGCATGCCGTCCTCGATCGGCGGCAGGCCGCGGCCCGCGACCGCACGCAGCGCATCCGCGCGCGTGCACTCATCGCAGACGACCTTGCTCGCACTCATGCGGTCTGAAGGTCGGGGGAAACGGCGATCAACTGCCGGAGCGCGTTCTCGACGAGCACCGGGTACTGCACCTGCTTCCACTTGTCCGTGCGCGCGTCGTGCAGCGCGCGCTGCGTGAAGCGCAGCAACTGCCGGTGCGTCGCCGGTGTGAGCGCCGGGTTGTTCCAGAAGCCGAGCGCGCGCTCGAGCGTGGTCTTCGCGTCGACCGCTTCCTTCGCCTTCGACGGATCGAGCCGACGCTTGTCGAGGATCTCGCCGACGGCGATCCAACGCCCGCGGAACGTCGCGGTGTCGAGCCAGCGCGAGTCGTCCCAGCCCGCGACGTTCGGCGGGTAGAAGAGCTGCTGGCCGGTGAGCGAGCCGATCCACGCCCACGCGTCGGTCGTGACCCCGGCATTGATGCGCCGGAGGAGGCCGGCGGTGTGCACGACCGGTGGCTTCATCATCCGCGGTCCGGTGTACAGCGCCGGATGCTTCAGCACGATGTCGAGCACGGGCTTGATCTGGCGTCCGCTCGTCGCGTAGGCGGCTTCGAGCGCGCGCTGCGTCTTCGCGTCAGGGGCGACCGGGATGAAGTAGCCCCAGAGCTTCTGGGTGAAGAACGACGCGTGCTTCGGGTTGTTCAGGCAGAGCCGGCAGGCGTCGCGCCACGCGTAGCCCCCGCGCTTGTGGAACACCGTCTTCGTGCCGGTGTCGTGCCGGCTCGGGTCGAAATGGAAGTCGTACTCGCCCTTGCGGCGGCTCCACCGGCTCGTCCAGCCGGTCAGCGAGCGCGCCTGCTCGCGGACGTCGTGCTCGGTGTACGCACCGCGATCCGCGCCGAGCGTGAACAGCTCCATCATCTCGCGGCCGTAGTTCTCGTTCGGTGCGTCCTTCGTATTCTCGGTGCCGTTGAGCCAGACGAGCATCGCCGGGTTCGCGGTGACCTCGAGCAGCAGTTGCTCGAACGAGCCGAGCCCGTGCTTCCGGAACAACTGGTTCTGTGCGAGCATCAGCCCCTGGTCGCCGACGCCCGAGTTCGAGGTGGCGAACCAGTCGTGCCAGACGAGCGCCATGCGCTCGACGAGGGGACGGGACGTCCGCACCATCTTGTCGAGCCACCAGCAGTGGTCGTGGCCCCACGCGTCGGCCGGCGCGAACGGGCGGCCCTTCGAGTCGTGCGGCTTCGGGCCGACGAGCTTCTCGGCGCCCGGGTTCAGGAGCTGATGGACGGCGCCGTCGAGCCCGAGCTTCGCGAGTGCCGCCGCCTCACCCGGGCGCGGACCGAAGCCGGCGCGCCAGAGCAGCCGTTCGGCATGCGATGCGTCGAAGGTCCCGCGGTACACCGGTGCCCCCACGCCGCTTCTATCGTCAGCTCGGGAGGCAACACCCGATCACTCGTTAGAGGCGTTTCTGGAGGAGGACGCGTGCCTCTCCTTGCCCGTCGTAATCCTCGTCCACCCGCTCCACCTCGAAGCCGAGGGCCCGGTGGAAGGCGACCGACTGCTCGTTCAGCGGCGAGGTGACCGCCCGGACGACGGCCCGCGGCGACACCGCTGCAAAGAACCGCTGGTACAGCTCGCGCCCGAGCCCCGACCCGCGCTGCGACGGATCGACGCCGACGAAGTGGATGTAGGCCTCGTCGTCGTGTGTCTGAGACCGGAACCCGCAGAGGAAGGCAACGACGCGGCCGTCCTCCTCGGCGACGAACGAGGTGTCCCGGAAGTGGACGAAGAAGAGCTTCGGGAGCATCGCCGCCATCGAGCGACCGCCCCACCAATCGTCGATTACTCCAATCACGGATGCGTAATCCGCAGGCTCTGCGTGCCGAATGGTCGCCACTAGTCTCAAGGGTATGCGCATCCTCGTCCTCGGCGGCACGCAGTTCCTCGGCCGCCACGCCGTCCACGCCGCGCTCGCCCGCGGTCATGACGTGACGATGTTCAACCGCGGTCAGACCCGGCCGGAGCTCTTTCCCGACGTCGAGAAGCTGCGCGGCGACCGAGACGGCGATCTCGACTCGGTGCGCGGCCGCGACTTCGACGCCGTCGTCGACACGAGCGGCTACGTGCCGCGCATCGTGCGGGAGACGATCGAGGCGCTCGGCGACGTCGGTCACTACACGTTCGTGTCGTCGATCTCCGTGTACGCGGATGCGTCGACGCCGCCAACCGAGAGCTCGCCGGTCGCCGAGCTGAAGGAACCGACCGAGGAGTGGCGCGAGGCGTACGGCGAGCTGAAGGCGGACTGCGAGAACGTCGTGCGCGAGCGCTTCCCGGACGCGTTCATCCCACGACCCGGCCTGATCGTCGGGCCCTGGGACCCGACCGGCCGCTTCACGTACTGGCCGGAGCGCTTCTCCGACGGCGGGCGCGTGCTCGCGCCCTCGCCACGCGACGCCGACGCACAGGTGATCGACGCGCGCGATCTCGCGGACTGGATCGTGCGCGCAGCGGAAAGGCGCCTCGCCGGGACCTTCAACGCGGTCGACCGGCCGTTTCCACGCTCGACGCTCGTCGAGACGTGCCGGCGCGTCGCCGGCGTCGAC
>DASXDB010000219.1:0-2902 GCA_036490895.1 Gaiellaceae bacterium | reverse complement strand
CAGCTCGTCGGGGGAGAGGCCGAGCCGCTCGGCGGCGAGGATGTACGGCTGCGGATCGGGTTTCCCGCGAGTCACGTCGTCCTGACTGAGCACGAGCGCGAACAGGTCGCGAAGGCCGGACGCGGTCAACACCGGCTCGATTTCGTCGCGTAGCGCGGCCGACACCACTGCGACCGGCATCCGGGCGGCCGCCCACCGCACGGCGTCACGCACGTCCTCGTCGACCGTCGAGCCGTCCGAGACCAGCGCGTTGTAGCGGCGGACTCGCTCTCGGATCAGCTCCTCGCTCGACTCGCCGAGCCACCGGAAGAACATCTCCTCGTCGGTGTGGCCGGCGAGGTACTCGTAGTACTCGTCCGGCGTCAACGGATGACCGAGCTCTGCGAACAGCTCCGAGTACACCCGCGCGAGCACGGGCTCGTCGTTGGAGAGCGTCCCGTTGAAGTCGAAGGCGACAGCCTGCACGTGTGCGAGCGTAACGACCGTCCATGCCGGCAACCGCTCTTGCCTTCGTACTCGCCGCCGCCGGGTTCCACGCGCTCTGGAACCTCCTCCTCGCGCGGTCGCGCGACGTCGACGCGGCAGCAGCGGTCGCGCTCCTCACCGCGGAGATCGTCTTCCTGCCGCTTGCGGTCGTCGTCTGGCGCGCCGACACGGGAGTCTGGCCGTGGCTCGTCGGCAGCGGGCTGTTCGAGCTCGCGTACTTCGCGCTGCTCGCGGCGGCGTATCGGCGGGCTCCGCTCTCGGTCGTCTATCCGGTGGCACGCGGCAGTGCGCCGGTCGTGGTGCTGGCGGTCTCGGTGCTCGCGCTCGGGCACGGCACGAGCTCGAGCCAGGTCGGCGGGGTCGCGCTCATCGTCGGCGGTGTGCTGCTCGTGCGCGGGTTTTCGGGCGCCGACGCCGCCGGACTCGCCTTCGGCGTGGCGATCGCGTGCTGCATCGCCGGCTACACGTTGATCGACAAGAACGGCATCGAGCACGCGAACCCGATCACCTACCTCGAGCTGTCGATGGCCGTCCCGACTGCCGCCTTCGCGGGAGCGGTCGCGCGCGCGAAGGGAGTGGGGGCGATCCGCGCGGCGGTGGGGGCGCCGGCGATCGTCGCGGGCATCGCGACCTTCGTCGCGTACGCATTCGTGCTCGCCGCGCTCGAGCGCGCATCCGCGGCGTCGGTCGCCGCAGTGCGTGAGACGAGCGTCGTCATCGCTGCCGGGCTCGCTGCCGTCGTGCTGAAGGAGCAGGTGACTCGCTGGCGCTTCCTCGGCGCGTGCGTCGTCGTCGCCGGGATCGCGCTCCTGCGCTAGGCAAGGGGTCTGGCCCCATGCAGGGCCAGACCCCAGGCCGCACTACTTACCGAGCCACTTGTTGACGACGGCCATGTGCGTCTTCACGTACTTCTCGGCCGCCTTCGCGGGATCCATGTGCTGGCCCGCGATCCATTCCGAAACCGTGTTCTGGTCGCTGTTCGACGGCCAGGCGAACCGTTTCAGAACGGCGACGGCGGGAGAGCCGCTCGATACGAACTTCTTGCTGAACACCTTCTCTAGCGGGTAGCTGGAGTACGCGCACCGGTAGTCGGCGATCGGCGCGTTCGTCGAGCCGTCGTCCTGACAGCTCTTCATGCGCGCCGGCAGCTTCACCTCGACGAGGTTGAGCTGGGCGTTCCGGTACTCCGGCGTCCACCAGTAGAAGATCACCGGCTTCTTCTGGGCGATCAACTGGCTGAAGCGTGCGACCTCGGCGGTCTCGGCACCGACGGTCACGTGCTTCAGGTTCAGTCCGAGCGCCTGGATCAGCTGGGTGTCCTTCTGCTCGTACGACGGGTCGCCGCCGAGGAACATCCCGCCCGGTGCCTCCGGTGAGGCGAACACCTTCTCGTGACCCTTGATGCCCTTCCAGGTCGCGAACGACGGGTACTTCTGCAGCAGGTACTTCGGGATGAACCAGCCGATGTGCCCGGTGAGCCCGTTCGAGCCCTCGAGCACGACCGTCTTCTGCTTCGTCGCGTACTGCTTGTACTGCGCGACGTGCTGCCAGTCCTCGAGCACGGCGTCGACCTTGCCCTGCGCCATTGCCTGGTAGACCGGAATCTCGGCGATGTCGGTGACCTTCACCTTGCAGCCGAGGTACTTCTCCAGCACGTACTTGGCGACGTAGGTGTTGGCGGTCGAGCCCGTCCACGCCTGCTCGTTCAGCGTGACCGTGCCGCAGCTCGCCCTCGCCGCCGTCGGCCTTGCCGTCGCGGTGCTCGCGACGATGAGCCCCGTAACCGCGGCGAGAGCCGCGACGACGCCAACCGTTCCATAGAGCCACTTCCCCCTCAACTCCGACCTCCCTTCGCTGCACTTCGATTGCCTCTTGTGACCCGGTCGAGTGCGATGCCCATCGCGAGGATGGCGATCGACGCAACCACACCGATGCCGAACTGGCCGCGCTGCAGACCTGCAGCGACGGCATACCCGAGGGCGCCCGAGCCGACGAGCCCGGCGATCACGACCACGGCGAGCACCATGATGATCCCCTGGTTGACCCCGAGCATGATCGCCTCGCGCGCGAGCGGGATCTTCACCTTGACCAGCGTCTGGAGCCGCGTCGCGCCGAACGCGCCTGCGGCCTCGACCGTCTCCGGCGCGACGTCGCGCACCCCGCGCTCGACCAGCCGCACGACGACCGGGAACGCGTAGAGCACCGACGCGATCAGCCCCGGCACGTACGAGATCGGGAAGATGTAGACGAACGGGATCACGTACACGAGCTGCGGGAGTGTCTGCAGCACGTCGTTGACCGGCCGGATCGCCTTGCTGACCCAGGGGATCTCCGCGGCGAGCACGCCGAGGACGACTCCGATCACGACGGCGATCGCCGTCGCGACGAGCACCTGCGAGAACGTGTCCATCGCGTC
>DASXDB010000218.1:0-5732 GCA_036490895.1 Gaiellaceae bacterium | reverse complement strand
GAGGTCGAGGTCGATGTCGATCGTCCGGTCGGGGCCGCGATTGACGAGGTACCAGCGCGCGGCGTCGACGCCGATCTGGTCGATGAGCTCGTCGAGGAACACCACGTTCCCGGCGCGCTTCGACACCTTGGCGGCCTCGTCGCCGCTCGTCAGATGGACGAACTGGTACAGCAGCACCTCGACGCGTGACTCGTCGTAACCGAGCATGCGCGCAATCGCGGCGTACCAGCGCGCCGTCGCGTGGTGGTCGGCTCCGAGCACGTACATCGCCTTGTCGAACCCCCGGTCGAGCTTGTCGGTGAGGTACACGATGTCGGCCGCGCGGTAAGTCGGCGTGCCGCCCTTATCGGCGGATCGGATGATCACCCAGTCCTGCTCGTCGCCGTACGCGGACGACCGAGCCCACAACGCGCCGTCTTTCTCGTATGTGTCGAGCCGCGGCAGGAACTCGGGCAGACGCTGTTCGAGCTCGCTCTGCAGCGCCCAGCTGTCGAAATGGATCCGGAAGCGCTCGAGGGTTCCCTCGATCGACTCGAGCATGCGCGGCAGCGGGTCGCCGTCCTGCGCCGCGAGGTCGCGGACGTAGTCGCCGTGATAGCCGTCCTCCGGCACCGGGTCGCCGCGTCGCAGCGCATCGACCGACGCGCGGAAGCGGTCGATCTGCGCGCCGGCGTCGTTGTAGTAGTACTCGCGCTGAACGGCGTGCCCGCCGAACGCGAGCAGGCGCGCGACGCTGTCGCCGTACGCACCGTTGCGCGCGTGCGACACGAGCAGCGGGCCGGTCGGGTTCGCCGACACCATCTCGACCTGGACTCGCTCGGGCGCGCCGGCGGCCCAATTGCCGCCGTAGCCCTCTCCCACCTCGCCGAGCGCGCCGACGAAGAACGAGTCGGCGAGCCGCAGGTTGATGAAGCCGGGACCGGCGACCTCGGTCGACTCGACGTCTTCGACCTCGGCCATCCGCGCGGCGAGCTCGGCCGCCAGCTCACGCGGCGGCCGCCCGGCGCCCTTGGCGCTACGAAGCGCGACATTGGTGGCGAAGTCGCCGTGCGAGGCGTCCTTGGGCCGCTCGAGCTCGACGTCGGCGCCCACCGCCGCCGAGATCTGCGCCTGAAGGCGCTCTACCGCTGCAGCTAACACGCGAGAAACCTAGCGACGGTATGGTCATGAGGGATGGACGACGACTCCACCGAGCGCCAGCTCAACATCCACATGGATCCCGCGCTGCTCGCCGGGGTGTACGCGAACTTCGCCAACATCACGTTCTCCGACTACGAGTTCACGCTCACGTTCGCGCGGATCGACCACGAGGTCGAGGAGGGCGATGTGCCCGGCGTGGTCGTCACACGCGTCAACATGTCGCAGCAGTTCATGAAGGAGCTGCTCGCGGCGATGCAGGACGCCTACTCGAAGTACACCACCGTCAAGGGGATCCAGGACCTCCCTGAGACGGAAGACCGCGGGTAGAGGCTTCTAGCGGTTCCGCGCCTTCCAGGCCTGCGCCATCGCGATCCGCTGCGCGATCGTCGGGTGGTTCTCCAGCCACAGGTAGTCGAGCAGCGGCGGGTTCGGCTCCTCGAGGCTCGACCGGCCGAACTCCTGGAAGAGCGACGTGTCGGCGGCGGGGTCGCGCGTCGCGTTCAGTGCCCGCCAATCGGCCTCCGCCTCGTAGCGGCGTGAGACGGCGTTCTCGATCGGCGCCGTCAGCAGTGCGAGCACGGTGAGGACGAGGAACACGAAGGGCAGGTTCGCGGGGTCGCCCACTCCCCCGCGCCTGCGTGTCGCGAGGGCGAGGAGCCACAACGTCGGCAGCACGATCAGCGCGGTCCAGCCGATCGACTTGATGATGTGCCGGCTGCGCACGTGCCCGAGCTCGTGCGCGATCACGACGTCCTGCTCCGCGCGCGAGAAGCGCTCGTCGAGGACGGTGTCCCACACCACCACGTGCGTCGACGGCCCGAAGCCGACGGTGAACGCGTTCGCCTGGTCGGTCCACGACGACACATCCTCGACGCGGACGGGCGTTCCCTGCACCTTCTCGATCCGCTCGAGCCGCACGACGTCCGCCTTGAGAGCCGGATCGTCGAGCGGATGCGACACTGCCGCCCCCAACCACCCCGACACGAACGCGAACACCGCCGCGAAGACCACGACGATCGGCGCAGCGATCAGCCACCATCGCCGGAACCGCCCCGCAAGCCCGACGAGGAGCGTGATCGTGGCCATCGCGAAGATCACCTCAGGCCCCAGCGTCGACCATTGCGCCGTGAGCCAGCTGAAGACGTCGAACGGCCCGAGGCCCCAATGGTGCTGCCACCAGAGGTCGACGAGGCTGAACGGCAGCCCCGCGAACCAGAGTGTGACGAGCAGCACCATGCCGGCGACGATGCCGCTTGCGATCCGCCCGAGCCCCATCGAGCGGACGCTCCGCGGCAGCAGCCGAACCAGGACGACGAGTGCCGTCAGCTGGGCGACGAGGTTCAGGACGTAGAGGCTCTGCTCACCGCGGTCGAAACTGCGAGCGCGGGCGAGCTCGTGCGCCGAGAAATAGCTCCGCGCATCGAGGCCGGAGAGGTGCAGCGACGGAACGCTCGTCCGCGAGAGCAGCCATCCCCCCACGCACCACGCCACGGCCGCCATAGCTAGCGTGGCGGCCTTCGTCATGCGGATCGCGGTCATCTCGGACATCCACGCCAATCTTCACGCACTGGAAACGGTGCTCGCCGACGTCGACGGTGATTCGGTCGAGGAGATCTGGTGCCTCGGTGACATCGTCGGGTACGGGCCGAGGCCGAACGAATGCTGCGAACTGGTTCGCGAGCGCGCGACGATCTCCCTCTGCGGCAATCACGATCTCGCAGCTCTCGGCCGCCTGGACGTCGCCGAGTTCAGCGGCGACGCGGCGGCCGCCGCCAAGTGGACGTCGGGTGTGCTCGCCGACGACCAGCGCGTCTGGCTCGCCTCCCTTTCGCCGCGCGCACGCCGTGACGGCGCCGAGCTATTCCATGCGAGCCCGCGCGACCCGGTCTGGGAGTACGTCCTGAGCGAAGAGGTCGCCCTGCTCTCACTCGAGGCGACGACCGAACCGCTCGTCCTCGTCGGTCATACGCACGTGGCGCTCGCGCTTGCGCTCGACGGTGACCGGGTCGACGGCGGGCTCGCACCCGGTGGGGTCACGATCGCGCTCGAGGAAGGGCGGCGGTATCTCGTGAACCCGGGCTCGGTCGGCCAGCCGCGCGACGGCGATCCACGTGCGGCCTGGCTGCTCGTCGACACCGGCGAGGGCTCGGCGAGCTTCCGCCGTGTGCCGTACCCCATCGAAGAGACGCAGAAGGAGATGCGCGATGCGGCCCTGCCCGAGACGCTCGCCGGCCGTCTGGCTCACGGTCTGTAGCGTGCTCGCCGGCGGCTGCGGCTCGGGGGGCGGGCCGAAGCTCGAGCATGCGGACGGTGTCGCCCTCATGTCGCTGACGCATCGCATCGCCGGCGAGCGTGGATCCGGTCGCGCGCACGACGTCTCGCGTCTCGAGGCGCGGGCGATCGCGCTCGTGAATGCCCGGCGCGTCCCCAAGGAGCTGCAGGAGCCACTGCTGAGCGCCGTCAACGCCCTCGGCGCGGGACGGCCGCAGGCGGTGCGCAAGCTCGAAGACTGGCTGGGCCGGTACTCGCGCTAGAGGACGTCGGCGTCGGCGACGTCCGTGCCGAACATGATGCCCTGACGGGCAAGCGCAACCTGGACGTCTTCCCGCGCCTTGAAGATCCGCCACTTCACCGTTGCGAGCGTGATCTCGAGCGAGTCGGCGATCTCGTTGTAGGAGAGACCGACCACGTCCCGCAGTAGCAGCGCCATCTTGAGATCGACGGGAAGCTGCTCGATCGACCGCCACAGCGCGTCGATCGCCTCGACCCGCTCGACCGGCTGGTCGACGACCTCGAGGTGCGGAGCGTCGTCGAGGGTGACGGGGGTCGAAGGCCGGCGCTCCCGCGCGCGCAGCTCGTCGAGCACACGGTTCTTCGTCACCTGGAAGAGCCAGGTCGTGAACTTGCAGCGGAGCGAGAACTTCGGTAGTCCCTGGAAGACGCGAAGGAACACCTCCTGCGTCAGGTCTTCAGCCAGCGCCTTGTCGCCGTTGGTCAGCCGAAGCACGTAGTTGTAGACCGGCGTCTCGTATGTCCGCACGATGATGGCGAACGCCCGCTCGTCTCCGCGCTGGGCTTTCCTGAGGATCGCCAGATCGGGCTGGGGGAGCGACAAGGTGCCGGAGTATATCCCCGCTGTCGGCGGAATTCGTCCCTCTTACCGACGATTTACGAGCGAGCGGCCGGTCATCTCGGAAGGCTGACGAATTCCCAACAAGTCGAGCACCGTGGGGGCCAGATCTGCCAGTTCGCCGCCCTCCCGGAGCTCCGCGCCGGGCGCCGTGACCACCAGCGGGACGGGGTTCGTGGTGTGCGCCGTGTGCGGGCTGACACCGTCCTCCTCGAGCATCCGCTCCGCGTTCCCATGGTCGGCGGTGACGAGCGCGACGCCGCCGAGGTCGGTGACGCGCTCGACGACGCGCCCGAGGCACCGGTCGGCGGTCTCGCACGCCGTGATGACGGCCGGGATCGAGCCCGTGTGCCCGACCATGTCGGGGTTCGCGAAGTTGACGACGCAGAAGGCGTACTCCTCGCCCAGCCCGTCGACGACGCGATCCGCCACCTCGTCCGCCGACATCTCGGGCTTGTGGTCGTAGCGCGGCACGTCCCGTGGGCTCGGGACGAGGATCCGATCCTCACCAGGCCACACGTCCTCGCGTCCGCCGTTGAAGAAGTACGTCACGTGGGCGTACTTCTCGGTCTCCGCGACATGGAGCTGCTTCAGCCCGTTCTCTGCGAGCACCTCCGCAAGCGTCGCCGGCACCTCTTGCTCCTCGAACACGACCGGCGTCGCGAGGTCGGCCGCGTACCGCGTCATCGTCGTCAGATCGACGCCGTGGTCGAGCAGAAGCCTGGAGAGCTGGCGTCCACGGTCCGGGCGGAAGTTGAAGAAGATCGCGGTGTCGCCGGGCTCGAGCATGGGCGCGCCGTCGACCACGATCGGCTCGATGAACTCGTCGGTGACGCCGGCGTCGTAGCTCGCCTGCACCGCCGCGATCGGGTCACGCGCGGCCGTGCCCGAGTGGTTGACGATCGCGTCGAACGCGCGCTGCGTTCGGTCCCAGCGTGCGTCACGGTCCATGGCGTAATAGCGGCCGGTCACGGTCGCGATGCGGTCCTGCGGCAGCAGCGCGAGGTCGCGGACCGCGGAGGTCGGCGACACGTCTCGTCCGTCGGTGAAGGCGTGAATCCAAGTCTTCTCGGGGGCGAAGCGAAGCAGCGCCTGGAGGTGGTCGATGTGCGAGTGGACGCCGCCGTGCGACACGAGGCCGAGCAGATGGACGCGGTTGCCGCGCTCGAAGGCCGACACGAGCACCTCGTTCTCGAAGAACGAGCCGTCTTCGACGGCGCGGTTCACGCGCATCAGATCCTGGTACAGCCGCCGCCCCGACCCGATCGTCAGATGACCCACCTCGCTGTTCCCCATCTGCCCCTCGGGAAGGCCTGCGGCGGGCCCCGACGCCTCGATCGTCGTGTGCGGCAGCTCCCGCCAGAGCCGGTCGAACACCGGGGTGTCCGCCAGCGCGACCGCGTTTCCCGGTCCGGGCGGCGCGCAGCCGAACCCGTCGAGGATGACGAGCGTTACGAGGGGG
>DASXDB010000217.1:0-4531 GCA_036490895.1 Gaiellaceae bacterium | reverse complement strand
TGACCTTGTGCAGCCCCGCGATGAGGCGATCGACGTCCTCCGGAATCGAGTACAGATAGAAGCTCGCGCGCGTCGTCGCGGCGACGCCGAGTCGAGTCATGAGCGGCTGCGTGCAGTGGTGGCCGGCACGCACGGCGATGTTCTCCCAGTTGAGGATCTGCGCGACGTCGTGCGGGTGGACGCCCTCGAGCTCGAAGCTGACGATGCCGGTCCGGCGTTCGGCGGGCGGGCCGAAGACCCGGATGCCGTCGATCTCGGCGAGCGCGTCCATGGTCTGCACGACGAGCTCGTGCTCGTGCGACTCGATCGCGTCGAGGCCGACCTCCGAGACGTAATCGAGGGCCACGCCGAAGCCGTACGCCTCGGCGATCGCCGGCGTGCCGGCCTCGAACTTGTACGGCAGCTCGTTCCAGCTCGTGCGCTCCAGCGAGACGGAGCGGATCATCTCGCCGCCGAAGTTGAACGGCTGCATCTCCTCGAGCAGCTCGCGCCGCCCCCAGAGCGCGCCGACGCCGCTCGGCCCGCAGAGCTTGTGCGACGAGAACGCGAGGAAGTCGCACCCGAGCGCCTGCACGTCGATCCTCTTGTGCGGCGCGGCCTGGGCGGCGTCGACGACCATGATCGCACCCTGCTCGTGCGCCCATGCCGCGAGCTTCTCGACCGGGTTGATCGTCCCGAGCGTGTTCGAGACGAGGTTGTTCGCGACGACCTTGACATTGCCTCGCGTCGCGATCTCGTCGAGCGTGTCGAGCTGCAGCTCGCCGAGGTCGTCGATCGGGATGTGCGCGAACTCGGCGCCGGTCTTCTTGGCGATGAACTGCCACGGCACGAAGTTGGCGTGATGCTCGAGCTCGGTGATCACGACGACGTCGCCGGGTCCGAGGTTCTCGAGGCCCCACGCGTAGGCGATGAGGTTGAGCGCCTCGGTCGCGCTGCGGGTGAAGACCACCTCGCGGCTCGACGGCGCGTTCACGTACGCGCGCACCTTCTCGCGGGCGCCCTCGTAGCCGGCGGTCGCCCGCTCGGCGAGCGTGTAGACGCCGCGGTGGACGTTCGCGTAGCTGTGCTCGTAGAACTCGCGCATCGCGTCGAGCACCTGGCGGGGCTTCTGCGTCGACGACGCCGAGTCCAGGTACGCCACCGGCTTGCCGTTCACGACCTCGTCGAAGACGGCGAAGTCGGTGCGCAGCTTGAGCGCGTCGAGCTTGGCGGCAGAGGTGACGGCCATCTGAGACAGGTTACCCACGCTATCGTGGCCGACTCGTGAGCAGCGACTACGTCTTCACCATGTACCGGGCGGACAAGTTCTACGGCGCCGATCGCCAGGTGCTCGCGAACATCTCGCTCTCGTTCCTGCCGGGCGCCAAGATCGGCGTCCTCGGCCCGAACGGCTCCGGCAAGTCGACACTGCTCCGGATCATGGCGGGCAAGGAGGAGACGTCCTCGGGTGTCGCAGAGCTCGCCCCGGGGGCGGCGGTGGGGCTGCTCGAACAGGAGCCCGAGCTCGACGCCGCGAAGACCGTCCGCGAGAACGTCGAGGACGGGGTCCGCGAGCTGCGCGACCTCCTCGACCGCTTCAACGCGATCTCGGCGCAGTTCGCCGAGCCGGACGCCGACTTCGACGCGCTGCTCGCCGAGCAAGCGACGGTCCAGGACACGATCGACCGCCGCGACGCCTGGCAGCTCGAGGCGCAGCTCGACCATGCGATGGACGCGCTGCGCCTGCCGGAAGGCGACCGCGACGTCACGTCGCTGTCGGGCGGCGAGCGGCGGCGGGTCGCGCTCTGCCGCCTGCTGCTCTCGGCACCGGACCTGCTGCTCCTCGACGAGCCGACCAACCACCTGGATGCCGAATCGGTGCTCTGGCTCGAGCGGTTTCTCGCCGACTACAAGGGCACCGTCGTCGCGGTCACGCACGACCGCTACTTCCTCGACAACGTCGCGGGCTGGATCCTCGAGCTCGACCGCGGCCGCGGCATCCCCTACCAGGGCAACTACTCGGGCTGGCTCGAGCAGAAGCAGGAGCGGCTCGCCCGTGAGGAGAAGCAGAGCTCGGCACGCCAGCGGACGCTGCAGCGGGAGCTCGAGTGGGTGAGGCTCGCGCCGAGGGCGCGGCATGCGAAGTCGAAGGCCCGCCTCGGCGCCTACGAGCGGCTGCTTGCGGAAGAAGACGCGGTCAAGCTCGACCGCGTCGAGATCCACATCCCGCCCGGCCCGCGCCTCGGCGACGTCGTGATCGAGGCCTCGGGCGTGTCGAAGGGCTTCGGCGACCGACTGCTGTTCGAGAACCTCGAGTTCTCGCTCCCGCCTGCCGGCATCGTCGGGGTGATCGGCCCGAACGGCGCCGGCAAGACGACGCTGTTCCGGATGATCGCGGGCGAGGAGACGCCCGATGCGGGCGAGCTGCGGGTCGGCGACACGGTGCAGCTCGCGTATGTCGACCAGTCGCGCGGCGACCTCGACCCGAAGAGCACCGTGTGGAAGGAGATCTCCGGCGGCCAGGACATCGTCCTGCTGGGCAAGAAGGAGATCAACTCGCGGCAGTACACGTCGTGGTTCAACTTCAGAGGCGGCGACCAGCAGAAGCCGGTCGGCCAGCTGTCGGGCGGCGAGCGCAACCGCGTGCACCTGGCGAAGCTGCTGAAGAGCGGCGGCAACGTCCTGCTCCTGGACGAGCCGACGAACGACCTCGACGTCGACACGCTGCGCGCCCTCGAGGAGGCGCTACTGGACTTCGCCGGCTGCGCGGTCGTGATCACCCACGATCGCTGGTTCCTCGACCGCGTCGCGACGCACATCCTGGCGTTCGAAGGCGACTCGCAGGTCACGTGGTTCGAGGGCGACTTCGCCGAGTACGCCGACTGGGTGCGCGAGACCCGCGGCCCCGAGGCGCTCGAGCCTCACCGCATCAAGTACAAGCCGTTGGTGCGGACGTAAGGGGTGTCTGACACCAAAAGGTGTCAGACACCTTCTCGACGCCTAAGCTAGCCCCGTGGCGAACTCCACCCAGCACCGCCTGAACGCGAACGAGCTGCGCGTCCTCGGCTGCCTCCTCGAGAAGCAGCGGACGACGCCCGACTCCTACCCGCTCTCCCTGAACTCGCTGCGGCTCGCGTGCAACCAGGCGACGAACCGCGAGCCGGTGCTGGCGCTGACGGACGACGAGGTGCGCGACGCGCTTCACAGCCTGTCGAGCGCAGGGTGGGTACGCCTCGCGTCGGGTGCGGGCTCGCGGGCGGCCAAGTACCGGCAGCTCTTCGACGAGTCGCTCGACCTGCTGCCGTCCGAGTCGGCGCTGCTCGCGATGCTCTTCCTGCGCGGCCCGCAGACCGTCAACGAACTGCGGACGCGCACCGCCCGCGCGCACGCGTTCGCGGACAACGACCAGGTTGCCGAGACGCTGGCGCGGCTCGCCGAGAGCGAGCTCGTCCGCGAGCTGGCGCGCGAGCCGGGCCAGCGTGAGACGCGCTGGACGCATCTGCTCGCCGCCGAGGAGCGCGCTGCTCCGTCACTCGAGGACGTGATCGACGTCTACAACGAGGCGTGGAACCGACACGACCTCGACGCGATCATGGCGCTGCATGCGCCCGGGATGATCTTCCAGAACTACAACGCCGGCGAACGGGCAGAGGGCAACGACGTCCGTGCCCACATCGGCGCGATCTTCGAGAACTGGCCCGACATCCGCTTCACCGGCCGGACGCTCTACGTCGGCGAGGACTTCGTCGTCCAGGAGTGGACGGCGCACGCGACGCATCCGAGCGGCAAGGAGCTCACCTGGGAGGGCGTCGACCTGTTCCCGTTCCGCAACGGGAAGATCCTCCGCAAGGACGTCTACTCGAACGCCTCGCGGCGGGTGCCGGAGCAGCTCGGCGGCTAGACGTTCGCGCGAGCTCGAGAGGTCTACGCCTGCGGGATGCGCGCCTCGAGGGCGGCGCCGAGCGCCTCACGGACCGGCTCGAGCTCGATCCGGTCGAGGACGTCCTGGAAGAAGCCGCGCACGATCAACCGCTCCGCCTCGGCGCGCGAGAGGCCACGGGCCATCAGGTAGAAGAGATCGTCGCGGTCGATCCGGCCGAGCGTCGCGCCGTGGGTGCAGCGCACGTCGTTGGCCATGATCTCGAGCCCGGGGATCGAGTCCGCGTGCGCCTCCTCCGAGAGCAGCAGGTTGCGATTCTCCTGGTAGGCGTTCGTCTTCTGGGCGTTCTCCTCGACGCGGATCATCCCGCGCCACACCGCCGTCGCCTGCTCGCGCAGCGCGCCCTTGAACGCAAAGTCGCTCTCGGTGTTCGGCGCCGCGTGCTCCTGGAAGGTGTCGTAGTCGAGATGCTGGTCGCCGTCGGCGAAGTACGCGCCGGTGACGCGCGAGGTGGCGCCCGGGCCGACGAGATCGTTCTCGATCCACACCTTGCCGCGCTTCGACCCGAACCCGCCGAGCACCCAGTCGAGCTCGCTGTCGCGCTGGAGCAGCGCGCGGTGGCGGCCGAAGTGCCAGGTCTCCTTCGAGAGGTTCTGGAGGGAGACGTACTCG
>DASXDB010000216.1:0-11859 GCA_036490895.1 Gaiellaceae bacterium | reverse complement strand
TCGGCACGGCAGACCGGGCAGTGGAGGTCGCGCGCGCCGAGCCGCTTCTCCATCGCCTTGATCTCGAGCTCGCGCTCGCGGACGTCCTCGAGGTACTCGGGCGGCCGGAAGAGCATGTAGATCAGCGGCCCGATGACGGGGACGACTCCGATCGCGGTCACGACGCCGACGATCAGCTTGTCCGAGATGCGTCGACGGGCGTCCTTGAAGACCCAGTAGACGGACGCGACCCAGAAGACGAGCACGAAGAAAATCCCCAGGTTGCGGACGACGTACCACGTCGAGGAGTGGAAGAAGTCGTGGACGCCGCCGAATGTGGACGCGATCACAGCAGGATTCTTCCTACCCCATAGCCCGCGGCAAACGCCAAGCCGACGAACAGGGCCAGCAGCAGCACGGCGAAGAGGAAGACGGTGGTCCGTTCACGGGCGCGGGTCATCGTACGGATTTTCGATCGTCCCCAGCGAGATCGGCAAGGAGGTACAGCGAGCCGGTGACGAGGACGCGCTCGCCCAGCTCGTGCGCGAGGGCGAGCGCTGCGGTCGGGTCGGGCGCTGTGTGGACGGAGGCGAAGCGTGGACGTGCGAGGCCGGCGACGACGCCGGCGGGCAGGGCGCGGGGGTTGGTCGACGCGGTTGCGACGAAGGTGCGGCCGGCGCGGGTCAGCCGGTCGAGGATGCCGGCGGCGTCCTTGTCGGCGAGGATCGAGCCGACGACGACGTAGTCGTGCGGCTCGGGAAGCCGCTCGAGCAGCCACTCGACGGCGTCGGGCGTGTGGGCGCCGTCCCGGACTTCCGTGCCGCGGATCTCCAGCCGGCCGGGAAGCGTCGCTTCGGCCAGCGGCCGGCGCCGGCCGAGGAAGGCCTCGACCGCGTCCTCGGCGCCGCCGATCCTGACGTCGCCGGGCACGAGGTGCGCGAATTCCTCGTCGGGCAGGATGACGGTGCTGTCCGGCGTCGCGACCGCGAGCTTCTCGGAGGCGATCTCCTCGCGCGTCGACCCGAGCACGTCCGTGTGCTCGAGGCCGACGTTCGTCAGCAGGACGACGCGGGCGTCGATCGTGTTCGTCGCGTCGTGGCGGCCGCCGAGCCCGGCCTCGATCGCGGCGACAGGAACACCGCGCGCAGCGAAGTCGGCGAACGCCGCTGCGGTGACAGCCTCGAACTGGGTCGCGCGGACCGCCTCGGCGTCGGACCTGATCCTCTCCACCGCCCGGGCGAAGCCCTCGGGGTCGGTGTCGAGCCGCTCGTGCCAGCCGGAGACGTGCGGCGAGGTGTAGGCAGGCCCGCCGATCGTGCGCGCGATGCGACGCGCCGCGGTCGACTTGCCTTTCGTTCCGACGACGTGAACCGTCGCGAACGAGCGCTGCGGCTCGCCGAGCCGGGCGAGCAGCTCCCGCATCCGCTCCGTGCCGAAGCCGTCGGCGGGCCACGGGCTGAGTGACTCGAGCCACGCGACAGGCGCGGAGGTGTCTGACACCTTCAAGGTGTCAGACACCCCACACCCGCCTCGCGGATCTCAACCGCCGATGGCATCGAGCTCGCGCTTGTAGCGCTCGAGCTTCTCGCGTTCCTTGGCGACGACCTCGGCCGGCGCGTTGGCGGTGAAGCGCTCATTCGCGAGCATCTTCTCGCCGCGGGCGACCTCGCCGCGAAGCCGCGCACGCTCCGCCTCGACGTTGCCGTTCTCGCGTTGCGGGGCGCGGTCGGGCTTCACCACGACGTCGAAGATCCGCTTCTCGTCGCCGTCGAGCTGCGGCACCACGCCCGAGCGGCGGAAGACTTGCGCGTACTCCTGGATCCGCTCGAGCGCGCCCGCCTCGGACTCGTCGCCTGCCTCGGGCCACGACGCGACGATCAACCGCGTTTGCCGTCCGGGTAGGTACGACCAGATCTCCTCGGTCACGTGCGGCATCACGGGATGAAGCAGCTTGAGCAGCCACTCGAGCGCGAACGTCGCCGTTGCGCGCGCGTCGGCGTCGCCCTCGTACAGGCGCGCCTTCACCGCCTCGAGGTACCAGTCGCAGAAGTCGTCGAATGTGAGGTGGTAGAGCTCGTCCGTCGCGTGGGCGAAGTCGAACGCGCCGAGGTAGCCCTCGATCTGCCGCTGCGTCTGCGAGAGCCGCGCGATGATCCAGCGCTCCTCCAGCGAGGTCGGCCGCTCCGCTGCAGTCGCCCCTTCACACGCCGTCACGATCAGGCGCGCCGCATTCCAGAGCTTGTTCGAGAGCTTGCCGCCCTCCTCGATCGCCGCGTACGAGAACCGCACGTCCTGCGTGAGCGAGTTCTTGAGCAGCCCGTAGCGCGTCGCGTCAGCGCCGAAGCGATCGAGCACCTCGAACGCGTCGATCCCGTTGCCGAGCGACTTCGACATGCGCCGCCCGTCGACGGCGAGGACGGTCGGATGGATGACGACGTCGTCGAACGGCCGCTCGCCGATCAGCTCGAGCCCGGAGAAGATCATCCGGTTCTCCCAGAGGCGGATGATGTCGCGCGCCGTCGTGTTCACGTCGCCCGGGTAGAACTGTTCGAGCTCGGGCGTCCGCTCGGGCCAGCCGAGCGTCGCGAACGGCCAGAGGGCCGAGCTGAACCACGTGTCGAGCACGTCGGTCTCGCGAGTGAGCTCGCTCGACCCGCAGTCGGCGCACGAAGACGGCTCGTCGCGCGCGACTGTCACGTGCCCGTCACGGCAGTACCACGCGGGGATCTGGTGCCCCCACCAGATCTGGCGTGAGATGCACCAGTCGGGTGCGTTCTCGAGCGAGTCGATCGCGAACCGGTGCTGGCTCTCCGGGTGGTACCGGATCTCGCCGCTCCGGAGCGCCTCGAGCGGCCGCTGCTTGATCTGCTCCATCGAGCACCACCACTGAAGCGAGATCCGCGGCTCGATGCGCGAGTGGCAGCGCTCGCAGAACGTGACGCTGTGCCGGTAGTGCTCGCGCTTCTCGAGGAGGTCGCGCTCGCGGCACCAGTCGAGGATCTTCGCGCCGGCCTCGTCTTGCGTCAGCCCTTCGAGGCCCTGCGCGGTCGAGCGGCCGTCAGGACCGATGCAGCTCGGCTCGGGCAGGCCGTGGTCGCGGCCGATCTCGAAGTCGGTCGGGTCGTGTGCGGGCGTGACCTTGAGCGCGCCCGTGCCGAACTCGCGCTCGACGCGCTCGTCGGCGATCACCGGCACGCGGTTCTCGGTCCACGGCACGATCACCTCGCGCCCGATCAGGTGCCGGTACCGCTCGTCGTCGGGGTGCACCGCGACTGCGACGTCGGCGGGGATCGTCGCGGGGCGAACGGTCGCGATCGGGATGAAGCCGTCGCCGTCCGCCAGCGGGTAGCGGATGGTCGAGAGCGTGTCGTCGACGTCTTCGTGCTCGAGCTCGAGGTCGGAGAGGGAGGTCTCGTGGTACGGGCACCAGTTGATGATGCGATTCGCCTGGTAGATCCAGCCGCGTTGGTAGAGGTGAACGAAGAACTGCATGACAGCGCGGCTGTAGCCGTCGTCCATCGTCATCCGCGAACGGCGGTAGTCGAGCGACGCGCCCATTCGGCGGAAGTCGTCGAGGATCTTCCCGCCGTACTCGTGCAGCCATTCCCAGACGCGTTCGACGAACGCGTCGCGGCCGATCTCCCGGCGCGACGTGCCCTCGTCGATCAACGCCCGCTCGACCACGTTCTGGGTCGCGATGCCGGCGTGGTCGAAGCCGGGCTGGAAGAGCGTGTTGTAGCCCTGCATCCGCTTCCAGCGGATGAGCGAGTCGCCGACCGCCAGGTTCAGCGCGTGGCCGGTGTGCAGCCGCCCCGTGACGTTCGGCGGCGGGTGGCAGTCGACGTACGGCGCGCGGCTCGGATCGGCCTCCGCGTTGTAGTGCCCTTCGGCTTCCCACGTCCGCTGCCAGCGCTCTTCGACGCCGCGCGGCTCGTATCTCGGCTGCATGCTCTCGCCACCGCTCATTGAGCGGCCCATCCTATGGCTGGGTGGGGGCTACGCAGGAACTATGAATGCAGTATGCCTGACCGTTGGACCGGGCTCCAGCCCGACGAGCGCCCGTACGCCGGCACTGCGTGGTTCTATGCCGAATACCGAGATCGACCGAGTTCCGCCTTCGCGGAACTGCTCGCGCGCAGGCTCGGCTGGACACGCGCTGATCGCATTCTCGACTTCGGCGCAGGCCCGGCACAGGTCTCGCTCCAGCTCGCGCCGTTCGTGGGCGAGGTGATCGCGATGGACCCCGAGCCCGACATGCTTGCTGAGGGCCGCAAGCGTGCGGCGGCCGCACGTGTCGGCAATGTTTCGTTCGTCGTCGGTGGGTCTGAAGAGCTCGGGTCGCTGATCCCAGACCTCGGCATCGTCAAGGGCGCGACGATCTCCCAAACGCTCCACTGGGTGCGCGACCAGGACGAGCTCTTGCGAGATCTCGACCGCCTGCTCGACCCCGATCACGGGGCGGTCGCGTTGATCGGATTTGTGAAGGATCCCGATCCCAACCGAGTCTGGCTCGATCGCCCGCCGTGGAATCTGGTCGAACCGATCCTCCAGCGCTACCTGACCGGCGTACCGGAAGGCCCCCACCCGCGCGGCCGCCACGATCCGTTCCCGGACGTCCTCCGGCGCTCGGCCTTCGCTGAGCTCGAGCTGCTGACTCATGGGTACGAGAGCGTCATCAAGCCGTCGGCGGACGCGGCGATCGGATACCACTACACGCTCTCGAACGTGCTCGCCCGGCTCGGCGACCGTCGTCCCGGGTTTGAGGCCGAGGCACGCGCCGCGCTCGACGGCGCCGACTCGTCACCGATCCGCGTACACCTGGTGGACAGCGCGCTCGTGGCCAAACGACGCCTGAGCTGAGACGTACCGGCGGGCGGCTACCGGCAAGCCGCGTAGCCCTGCATGCCGCGCGGGTTCGATGCGGCGACGATCTGGCCGCCCTCCCGCTTGACGGCACTGACGCGGCCGAGCGACCAGGCGTCGGTGACGGTCACCGCGTGGCCGCGGCGGCGGAGGTCGGCGATCACGTCGTCGCCGAAGCGCGACTCGACTGCCAGCGAGCGCGGTGCAAAGCCACGCGGATCGAACGACGAGATCAGGTGGTCGGTATGCCACTCCGGCGCGTCGATCGAAGCCTGCAAGTCGAGCCCCCGGTCGACGTGTCGGACAAAAGCGTGCAGCGCCCACTGCTCCTGCTGATCGCCGCCCGGCGTCCCGTACGCGAGCCACGGTTCACCGTCGCGCAGCACGAGCCCCGGCGAGAGCGTCGTGCGCGGACGCGTGCCGGGGACGAGCGACGACGGCAACCCCTCTTCCAGCCAGAACATCTGCGCGCGCGAGCCGAGCGGCCACCCGAGGGCGGGGATCGTCGGCGAGCTCTGCAGCCAACCGCCGCTCGGCGTCGCCGAGATCAGGTTCCCGAAGCGATCGGCCACGTCGAGATGGACGGTGTCGCCACGGGTCGGCTCCCCCGCGCCCAGCTCGACCGCGACGCCGGTGACGAGGGACGGCAACCGGCCGTGCCCCGGCCGCAGCGCGTCGCTCGCCTCGTCGCCGATCAACTTCCGGCGCTCGGCCGTGTACTCGGGCGAGAGAAGGATGTCGAGCGGTACGTCGGTGTCGCCGTAGTTCGCGTCACGGTCGGCGAACGCGAGCTTCGCCGCCTCGGTGACGACGTGCACGAGCTCGGCCTCCGAGAGCGACGCGACGTCGTACCCCGCCAGCAGCGCGAGCTGTTGCAGCGCCGACGGCCCCTGCCCCCACGCCGCCGTCTTGCACACCGTCAGCCCGCGGTAGTCGAACGTCGCAGGCGGCTCGAGCGTCGCGCGCCACCGCGCCATGTCCTGGCCCGTCAACACGCCGCCGTTCGCGCGCGAGAACTGATCGATCTCGTCCGCGACGAAGCCCTCGTAGTACACGCGACGGGCACCGTCGACCGTTCCGCCCGAATCGGCGAGCACGCGACGCCACGTCGAGGCGAGCTTCGTGTTGCGAAAGATGGAGCGCGGTCGTGGTGCGGGCAGATAGAGCTCGGCCGAGGCAGGCCACTGCGCGAGCAGCGGCTCCGTTCGCTCGACCGTCATCGTGATGCCGGGGATGACCGGATAGCCGCGCTCGGCGTAGCCGATCGCGTACTCGAGAACGTCGGCGAGCGCCCACGTGCCGTACTGCTCGAGCAGGAGCAACCAACCGCCGAACGAGCCTGGCACGCACGCCGCGAGCAGCCCCGTCCCCGGAACGCGCTCGAGCCCGCGTGCGCGGTACTCGCCGATCGTCGCCGCCGCCGGTGCGACGCCTTGCGCGCAGAGAACGAGCGGCTTGTCCGCCTCCGCGGACCAGAACACGGCGGGCAGGTCGCCGCCGGGGCCGTTCAAGTGCGGCTCGACCACCTGGAGGACGAACCCCGCGGCGCACGCGGCGTCGAACGCGTTGCCCCCTCGCTCGAGCACCGCCATCCCGGCCTGGGTCGCGAGCCAGTGCGTCGACGCGACTGCGCCGAACGTGCCTCGCAACTCGGGGCGCGTGGTGAACGTCATCGACTCACTTCTACCGGTCGGAAGAGCTCAGGCCGCTCACCACGCGAGACGAGGTGGCACGCCACGAGATGGCCGCCGCCGGCGTCGACGAGCAGCGGCTCCTCGTCGTGCGACTGCGGAGCCGAGCGCTCCTCGAGCGGGCAGCGTGTCCGGAAGCGGCAGCCGGTGGGCGGCTCGATCGGGCTCGGGAGATCGCCCTCGAGCACGACACGCCGGCGCTCGCGTTGCGCGACGGGGTCGGGAACGACAGCCGCGGACAGGAGCGACTGCGTGTACGGATGCTTCGGGTCGGCGAAGAGCTCCGCGGTTGGGGCGGACTCGACGATCTTGCCGAGGTACATGACGGCCACGCGGTCGCAGAGGTACTCGACGGTCGCGAGATCGTGCGTGATGAAGAGACACGAGAAGCCGAGCTGCTGCTGCAGGTCACGGAGCAGATTCAGGATCGACGCCTGCACCGACACGTCCAGCGCCGAGACCGGCTCGTCGGCGACGAGCAACGCCGGGGAGAGCGCGAGCGCGCGGGCGAGCCCGACGCGCTGGCGCTGGCCGCCCGACAGCTCGTGCGGGTAACGGAAGCGCAGCTCGTCGCGCAGCCCGACCTGATCGAAGAGCTTGACGACTTGCGTGTCGAGGTCGCGGCTGTGCGCGAGCCCCTGCACGTCGATCGGCTCGCCGACGATCTGACCACACGTCATGCGTGGGTCGAGCGACGAGTACGGGTCCTGGAAGACCATGTGCATGTCGCGGCGCAGCGGACGTAACGCGCGCCGCGACAGATGCGTGATGTCGGTGCCCTTCAGGCGGATCGTCCCGCCGGTCGGGGTGACGAGCCGCATCACGCAGTTCGCAACCGTGCTCTTCCCGCTGCCGGACTCTCCCACCAGCCCGACGAGCTCGCCGCGCCCGATCGTGAACGAGACGTCGTCGACCGCATGCACGACGCCCTTCGCGCCGAACCCGCGGACCGGGAAGTGCTTGACGAGCCCCTCGACCTCGAGGATCGGTTGCTCGCTCACGCAGCCTCCGCGCCCGGGCCTGGATGGAAGCACGCAACGAGATGACGTGGCTCGATCTCGCGCAGCTCGGGCACCTGCGAGTGAGAGAGCTCGTCGGCGCGCGGGCACCGCGGCGCGAACGCGCACGCGGTCGGCAGCTCCGCAAGCGACGGCACGCGGCCGGGGATCTCCCGCAGCCGGCCGGAACCTGGGCGAGGCACGGCCCCGAGCAGGCCGACCGTGTACGGATGCTGCGGCCGCGCGAACAGGTCGTGCACGGGCGCCTCCTCGACCTTGCGGCCGGCGTACATGACGAGCACGCGGTCGGCGACGTCGGCGACGACGCCGAGGTTGTGCGTGATCAGGACGATCGCGGTGCCGAGCCGCCGGCGGATATCGCGCATCAGGTCGAGGATTCCCGCCTGAATCGTCACGTCGAGCGCGGTCGTCGGCTCGTCCGCGATCACGATCTTCGGATCGCAGGCGAGCGCCATCGCGATCATCACCCGCTGCCGCATCCCGCCGGAGAGCTGGTGTGGGTACTCGTCGATACGCCGCTCCGGTGAAGGGATGCGGACGAGATCGAGCAGCTCGATCGTCCGGAGACGCGCGTCGGCGCGCGACAGCGCGAGGTGACGCCTCAGCACCTCACCGACCTGGCTACCCACCTTGAACGCGGGATTGAGCGAGGTCATCGGCTCCTGGAACACGAACGCGATCCTGCGCCCGCGGATCGCGCGCAACCTCGCGTTCGAAGCCGCCAGCAGATCGACCCCGTCGAATCGCGCGGCGCCGGACACCGTCGCCGTCTCGGGCAGCAGCCGCAGCAGCGACATGAAGCTGACGCTCTTGCCGCAACCCGACTCGCCGACTACGCCGAGCACTTCCCCCTCGCCGAGCGTGAACGACAGCTGGTCGACCGCGTGCACAGGCCCGTCGTCGGTGTCGAATCTCACCGAGAGCCGCTCGACCTCCAGCAAGCTCATCGGGTCGTCCGCGGATCGAGGATGTCGCGCAGGCCGTCACCGAGGAGGTTGAACGACAGCGAGCAGAGGAAGATCGCGATCCCCGGGTACACGGCGAGACGCGGCGCCTGTGAGAGGTACGACTGCGCGTCCGCCAGCATCACACCCCACGACGGGGTCGGCGGCTGAACACCGAGACCCAGGAACGAGAGCACGGCCTCGCCGATGATCGCAGCCGGGATCGCGACCGTCGCCTGCACGATCAGCGTCGAGAGCATGTTCGGCAGCACGTGACGCGCGAGGATGCGCACGTCGCTTGCGCCGTTCGCAACCGCCGCGCGGACGTAGTCCTCCTCGCGCAGGGCGAGGGCCTCGCCGCGCGCGACGCGGATGAGCGCCGGTGCGGCGCCGATGCCGAGCGCAATCGTCGCGTTCGTCAGCGACGGGCCGAGGATCGCGGCCAGGCCGACCGCCACGATCAGGAAGGGGAAGGCGAGCAGCACATCGGTCAGTCTCGCGATCACCGCGTCGACCCAGCCGCGGTAGTAGCCCGCGACGATCCCGATCGGCACCGCGACGGCCATCGCAAGGCCCGTCGCCAGCACGCCCGCCTCGATCGAGGCGCGTGCCCCCCACAGGATCCGCGAGAACACGTCGCGACCGAGCTCGTCGGTGCCGAGCAGGTGGTGCCGGGACGAGTGTGCGAGGAGCGCGTTGAAGTCGGTCGCGCCGGCCGAGTACGGCGCGATCACCGGCGCCAGGATCGCGGCGAGGATGAACGTGAGCGACACGACGAGGCCGACCACCGCCAGGGGCCTTCGCAGGAACCGCTTACGCAGCAACCGGCGCCGCCGTGCGCGCGGGTTGATCGTTGCGGCGGTCGCGTCGATGAAGCTCATGGCGTGACCGAGCCGCTCACGCGGATGCGCGGGTTGAGGAGCGAGTAGACGACGTCGACGAGCAGGTTGACGACGACGTAGCCGGTCGCCGCGACGAGCACGACACCTTGCAGAAGGGTGTAGTCGCGCTGGTCGATCGCCTCGAGCGTCAACCGTCCGAAGCCGGGAATGACGAAGATCTGCTCGGTGATCACGGCGCCCGAGATGAGCGCGCCCAACTGCAGGCCGACGACCGTCGTCACCGTGATGAGGCTGTTCCGGAGCGCGTGCTTGCCGATCACCGACCACTCCGACAAGCCTTTCGCCCGCGCCGTGCGGACGTAGTCGGCGCCGAGCGACGTCAGCATGGCGGAGCGCGTCTGCCGCATCAGCACCGCCGACAGGCCCGTTCCGAGCACGACTGCGGGCATGACCATGTGCTCGAGGTTCTGGATCGGATGCGCTCCGAACGAGACGTAGCCGCCGGCGGGCAGCCAGTGCAGGTCGACCGCGAACGCGATGATCATCATCAGCCCGAGCCAGAAATGCGGCACGGAAAGGCCTACGAGGGCCGAGGCGGTGGCGGCGTGGTCGGAGATCTTGCCTCGCCGCACGGCCGCGATCACGCCCGCGACGACACCGAGCACCGTGCCGATCAACACGGCAAGGAACGCAAGCTCGAGCGTGATCGGAATGCGGGTGACGATCGTGTGCGCCACCGGGAGCTGACGTGCGTCGAGGCCGAGGTCGCCGCGAAGCGCATGCCCGATCCACTTCACGTACTGCACGGGCAGCGGCTTGTCGAGGCCGTAGGCGTGCTTGATCGCCGCCACGACGGACGGATCGCGGTTCTCGCCTCCGAGCGCCTCGGCGGGGCCGCCGGGCAGCGCTCGCGCTCCCGCGAAGACGACGAGGCTCGAGCAGAAGACGACGATCAGGGCGGCTCCCGCCTTGCGGAGGAGGAAGCCGCCCATGACGCCTACTTGGTGTAGCCGGCGAACTGGGCGCGAATCAGCCCGTCGCCGTAGATCTGCACGCCGGTCACCTTCTTCGAGATGCCGTAGTAGTTGACCGGGTGGTACAGGTAGATCAGCGGACGCTGGCTATGGATTATCTGCATCGCCGCGTGGTACAGCGTGTCGCGTGACTTGGTGGTCAATGACTTCCGCGCCCCGTTCAAGATGTAGTCGAGCTTCCCATTCGTGAAGCCCGAGTCGTTCAGCGTGCCCTTGGTGGCGACGAAGCCGTAGATGTTCCCATCGGGGTCGACGCGTCCCGACCACCCGACGGCGTACGCCTCGAACGCGCCCGCGTCGGCCTTGTTGAGCGACGTGGTGAACTCGGTCGGCGACACCGTCACCTTGATCCCGACGGCAGCCTCCATCGACTGGATCACCTGGCCGAGCCTCGCGTTGACCGGGTCGGTGCCGCCGAGCAACAAGCTGACGCTCGGATTCGAGATCCCCGAGGCCTGCACGAGCTTCTTCGCCAGGGCGACGTTCGCGTGCAGGTTGCAGGAGAGCCCCTTCGTGGTCGGCTTGTACCACGGGCTCACCGGGGCGATCGGGAAGCAGTCGGGCTGGTTGAGCCCGTTGAAGACGACCTTGTTGATCGTCGTCCGGTCGAGCGCGAGATCGAACGCCTGCCGCAGGAACTGCGACTTGGCGATGTCCGTCCCCACGTTCGAGTACGGCTTCAGGAGGCCGTTCTTGTTCCCGATGTTGATCGTGAGGCCTTGGTAGCCGATCGTCACGGCCTTCGCGACCGTCACGCTGTTGTTCTTCTGCAGCGTCGGGACGTCGGTGGACTGGATGCGGTCCTCGACCTGGATGTCACTGGCCCGAAGCGCCTGGGTGCGCGAGCTCGGGTCGGTCATGATCTTGTAGACGATCGAGTTCAGGTGAACCTTCGCCTTGTCGTAGTAGTACGGCGACTTGACGACCGTGATGTGGTCGGCCGCGACGCGATCCTTGAACATGAACGGGCCGACGCAGACGGGGTTCTGCGCGAAGTTGCCGCCGGACGCGAGCGCCTTCGGAGAGAGGATCATTCCCGCGCGGTCTGCGAGCTGGGCGGTCAGCGGCGAATACGGCGCCGAGAGGTGCAGGACCACGGTCGTCGCGTTCGGCGCAGCGACGGTGCTGATCGGCGAGATCTCGCTCTTGCGGACCGAGCCCGTGAACGTCAGATACCGTTCGAGCGTCGTCTTGACCGCTGCGGCGTTGAACGGCGTGCCGTCGTTGAACTTGACCCCCGTTCGCAGCTTGATCGTGTAGGTGAGCTTGTCCTTGGAGACCTGCGGCAACGCCGTGGCGAGCTGCGGGACGATGTTGAGGTGCGAGTCGAGGTCGTACAGCTTCTCGCACATCGAGAGGAACACGATGCGCCCCACGAAGGTGCGGGCGATCGTCGGGTCGAGCGCGTCGGGCTCCTCGGCGAGCCCGATCGTGAGTGTGCCGCCGTTCTTGATGTCCGCCGCCGACCGGGTTGTCCGGGCGGCCGC
>DASXDB010000215.1:0-23091 GCA_036490895.1 Gaiellaceae bacterium | reverse complement strand
CAGTACTCGTCCTCCTCGACCGTCTCGGCGAGGTGGGTGTGGAGCTGCAACCCGAGGCGCCGCGCCAGCGTCGCCGACTCCTCCATCAGCCGCGTCGTCACCGAGAACGGCGAGCACGGAGCGACCGCGATCTGCACGAGCACACCGTCGGCGAGCGCGTGGAGGCGCTCGGTGTCGGCGAGGATCGCGTCGATGTCCTCGACCAGCGAGTCCGGCGGCAGTCCGCCGTTTGATGCGCCGAGGTCCATCGAGCCGCGTGAGGCGACGAGGCGGACACCGAGCTCCTGCGCCGCGCGCACCTCCGCCTCGACGAGCCCGGAGACGCCGCGCGGGAACACGTAGTGGTGGTCGAAGACGGTCGTGCAGCCCGACAACGCGAGCTCCGCGAGCCCACAGCGCGCGGCCGCGTACTCCATCTCGTCGTCGATGCGCGCCCAGCGCGGGTACAGCGTCTTCAGCCAAGTGAAGAGGTCGGCCTGCTGCGCGCGGGCGCGCGTCAGCGTCTGGTACAGGTGGTGGTGCGTGTTGACGAACCCGGGCGTGACGACGGCGCCGCCCAGGTCCTCCGCGCCGTCGGGCGCGGCGCCGGAGCCGACCTCCGCGACGAGGCCGTCCTCGACGCGGATCCATCCCTGCCGGTGCTCCGTGCCGGCGTCGTCCATCGTGACGAGCCAGCAGTTCCCGAGAATCACGTCAGCTCCAGCGCGACGAGCTCGAACGCGTCGACGTCGACGAGCCCGCGGTCGGTCAGCTTCAGCGACGGGATCACCGAGAGCGCCAGGAATGCCATCAGCTGGAACGGCGCCTCGATCCTGCACCCGAGCCGTTCGGCGGCCGCCACGACCGCGTGCGAGCGCTCGACCACTTCTGCGAGCGGCGCGTCGCTGAGGATCCCGGCGACCGGGAGCGGCAGCTCGGCGAGAACGTCCGCCCCGTCGACGGCGACGATGCCGCCGCCGATGTTCGCGAGTCGTCGTGCCGCGGTCGCCATCGCCGCATCGCTCATGCCGACGACGACGAGGTTGTGCGCGTCGTGGGAGAGCGTCGTCGCGAGCGCCCCGCGCTCGAGCCCGAAGCCCTTAACGAGCCCGCGCCCGATCCGGCCCGTGCCGAGGTGACGCTCGACGACCGCGATCTTCGCGTGGCCGCGCACCGGATCGGCGAGCGCCTCGCCGGCACGCACGAGCGGCTCCTCGACCAGCGACGCGGTGACGATCTGGCCCGGGATCAGGCCGATCACCCTCGCCGATCCCGCACCCTTCCACGGGATCCGGAACATCTCCGGCCCGAGCGCGCCAAGGCGCACCGTCTGGCGCACCCAGTCCGGCACCGGCACGCGCGGGATCTCCGGGACCGGTGCCCCGCGCTTCAACACGAGCTCCGGGACGAACCGCTCGAGGTCGGGGAGGATCAGGATGTCCGCCTGGTGGCCCGGCGCGACGGCGCCGAGGTGATCGAGCCGGTGGTAGGCGGCCCCGTGGTGGGACGCCATCGTCAGCGCGTCTTCGGGCGCGATGCCGAAGGCGACCGCATCGCGCACCATCGAGTTGATGTGGCCGTCTTCGGCGATGTGCTCGGGCTCGCGGTCGTCGGTGCAGAACGCGATGCGGTACGGCCCGAACTCCTGCACGAGCGGCAGGAGCGCCGCCAGGTTGCGCGCCGCCGACGCTTCACGGATCAGCAGCCACATCCCGGCGCGCAGCCGCTCGCGCCCCTCCTCCGGCGTGTAGGCCTCGTGATCGGAGCGGATCCCGGCGGAGGCATACGCCTGCAGCGAGCGGCCGAGCACTCCGGGGGCGTGGCCGTCGATGTGCTCGGCCAGCTCGAGCTTCGCCAGCTCGCCCGGGTCGCCGGAGATGACGCCGGGGAAGTTCATCATCTCGGCGAGGCCGATCACGCGCCGGCGGCGGAGCAGCGCATCGAGGTCTCCGACCGTCAGCGCGCGCCGCGGCGACTCGAAGTGCGACGCCGGGACGCACGACGACGCCATGAAGTAGATGTCGAGCGGGAGACCGGCGGTCGCGTCGAGCAGCCAGTGCACGCCGTCTGTGCCGAGCACGTTCGCGACCTCGTGCGGGTCGGCGACGACGGCGGTCGTGCCGAACGGCAACACGAGTCGTGCGAACTCGTCGGCGAGCATCTTCGACGACTCGATGTGGACGTGGGCGTCGATGAAGCCCGGGACGACCCACTTGCCGGCGGCGTCGAGCACCTCACGGCCGTCGTAGTCGCCGAGCCCGGCGATCCAGCCGTCGACGATCGCGACATCGGTCTCGAGCCACTCACGCGTGAAGACGGAAAGCACCCTGCCGCCGCGGATGACGAGGTCCGCGGGGTCGTCGCCGCGCGACACGGCGAGACGCTTCGAGAGGAGTGCGTCCACGGTTCGAGAACCGTACCCTTCGCTCCGTGGACGTCCTAACGCCGACGACGCTGGACGAGGCGCTGCGCCTCAAGGCCGACCATCCCGGCGCGAAGCCGATCCAGGGCGGCACCGACCTGATGGTCGCGCTCAACTTCGACCGCGAGCGCCCTGCAGAGGTGCTGAACCTGAACGAGGTGGCGGAGCTCCGCGGCTACGCCCGGGAGAACGGCGCGCTTCGCCTCGGGTCCGGCCTCACGTACGCCGAGATCGAGCACGGGGAGCTTCGCGACGTCGTTCCCGCGCTTGCGGAGGCGTCGCGAACCGTCGGCTCGCCGCAGATCCGGAACCGCGGCACGATCGGCGGCAACCTCGGCACTGCGTCACCCGCGGGCGATGCGATCCCGCCGCTCGTGGTCGAGGGCGCCGAGGTCGAGTGCGCGTCCGTTCGCGGGACGCGCCGCGTCGCGATTCTCGATTTCGTCACCGGGGTGAAGCGCAACGCGCTCGAGCCGGACGAGCTGATCACCGCCGTGTGGGTGACGCCGTCGAACGCATCGCAGACGTTCATGAAGGTCGGGCCGCGGAACGCGATGGTGATCGCGGTCGTCTCGCTCGCGGTCTCCGCGGGTGACGAGCTGCGCGCGTCGCTCGGCTCCGCCTCGCCACGCCCGGTGCTCGTCACCGCACCACGCGGTGACGCCGCGAGCTTCGCGGAGCGTGTCGCCGCTGCCGCGTCGCCGATCGACGACGTACGCGGCACGGAGCGTTACCGCCGCCACGCGATCCGCGTACTGACCGAGCGCGCGCTGAAGCGGGTGCTCGCATGAGCGTAGGCTCGACGGAGCTCATCAAGGAGCGGAGGCGGCGGCGTGTACGCCGCCGGAGCGGGATTTGAGGATCGCCGTGCGCATCAACGGCGAGGAGCACCACGCCGACTGTTGGGAAGGTGAGTCGCTGCTCTATGCGCTGCGCGAGAAGCTCGGCTTTCCCGGCTCGAAGAACGCGTGCGAGCAGGGCGAGTGCGGCTCGTGCTCCGTGCTGCTCGACGGCACCCTCGTGTGCGCGTGCCTCGTGCTCGCTGCGCAGGCCGACGGCCACGACGTGACGACGGTCGAGGGGCTCGCCCGGGACGGCGACCTGCATCCGGTGCAGCAGGCGTTCGTCGACGCGGGCGCGGTGCAGTGCGGCTTCTGCACGCCGGGGCTCGTCGTCGCCACGGCCGACTTGCTGCGGCGCAGCCCGCAGCCGACGGACGACGAGATCCGCGAGGCCCTGTCCGGGAACCTCTGCCGCTGCACCGGGTACGCGAAGATCTTCGACGCCGTCAGAGCGGCGGCACGCTCGTGACGGAGGCGGTGCGCACACTGCAGGTCGGGAAGGTCGGCGAGCTGGTGCCGCGCCTCGACGCGCCGCCGAAGGTGAAAGGAGAGTTCGCGTACGCGAGCGATCTAGTCGTCCCCGGGATGTTGTGGGGGCACACACTGCGAAGCCCGCATCCACACGCGCGCATCCGCTCGATCGACATCTCGGAGGCGGTGTCGATGCCGGGCGTCCACGCCGTGCTCACGCACGAGGACGTTCCGGGCCGGAAGACGTACGGGCTCGAGTTCGCCGATCAGCCCGTGCTTGCGATCGATCGCGTGCTCTACCACGGCGAGCCCGTCGCGCTCGTCGCTGCCGAGCACCCGGAGCAGGCACGCCGCGCGGCCGAGCGCATCCGCGTCTCCTACGAGGAGCTCGAGCCCGTCGCCGACATGGAGCGCGCGCTCGAGGCGCCCGACCTGCATCCCGACAAACCGACGCGCGGTCACGGCTACCTCGACGACGACCGGCCGAACGTGGTGCGGCACATGGTGATCCGCCACGGCGACCCGGACGAGGAGGGCGACGTGACGGTCAGCGGCTACTACGAGGTCGGCATCCAGGACCAGGCGTTCCTCGGCCCCGAGTCCGGGCTCGCAGTTCCGGACGGCGAGGGCGGTGTCGACATCTACGTCGCGACCCAGTGGCTGCACGTCGACCGCTCACAGGTCGCGCCGTGCCTCGGGCTGCCGCTCGAGCAGGTGCGCATTCATCTCGCCGGCGTCGGCGGCGCGTTTGGTGGCCGCGAGGACCTGTCGATGCAAGTGCACGGCGCGTTGCTCGCGTTGCACACGAACCGGCCCGTGAAGATCGTCTACAACCGTGAGGAGTCGTTCACCGGCCACGTGCACCGGCATCCGGCGCGCATGTGGTGTGAGCACCGCGCGACGCGCGAGGGCAAGCTCGTGAACGTCCACTTCAGGATCCTGCTCGACGGCGGCGCCTATGCGTCGTCCTCGACCGCGGTCACGTCGAACGCCGCGTCGTTCGCGATCGGCCCGTACGAGACGCCGAATGCGCTGATCGATTCGACGTCGGTGTACACCAACAACCCGCCGTGCGGCGCGATGCGCGGGTTCGGCGCGGTGCAGACGTGCTTTGCCGGCGAGGCGCAGATGGACAAGCTCGCGGCCGAACTCGGAATCGACCCTGTCGAGTTGCGGCTGCTCAATGCGCTGAAGCCGGGCGACGTCCTGCCGACCGGTCAGACGATCACCGGCTCGATGCCCGTCGCCGAGACCATCCGCGCCGCTGCCGCGCTCGAGCCGCCGGACCCCGAGCCGCTGCCGCGTGACGTGATCCGCCTACCGGGCGGCGCGGGCAACACGACGAACGGCGACGGCGTCCGCCGCGGCGTCGGGTTCGCGGTCGGCTTCAAGAACATCGCCTACTCGGAGGGGTTCGACGACTACTGCGCGGCGCGCGTCCGGCTGTCACCGGACGGGTGGGCCGAGGTGCACTGCGCGGCGGCCGAGGTCGGCCAGGGCGTCACCGGCGTGATCCTGCAGGTGGCGCGCACCGAGCTCGGCCTGGACGACGTGCGGCTCGCGCCGGGACAGACCGCCACCGTCGAGTCGGCCGGCTCGGCCTCCGCGTCGCGCATGACGTGGATGGCCGCCGGAGCAGTTCGCGACGCGTGCCGCGCGGCGCTCGACGAGCAGGCGCAGCGGCCCGGCGAGGAGATCGACGTCGAGCGCATCTACCGGCATCCGCGCACGACGCCGCTCGATCCCGAGACCGGCCAGATCACCGGCGAGCGGTCGCACGTCGCGTTCGCGACCTGTGCGATGAAGGTCGTCGCGGAGGTCGACGTCGACCTCGGTCTCACGCGCGTCGTCTGGATCGGCGCGGCGCAGGACGTGGGCAAGGCGGTGAACCCGCAGCAGGTCGAGGGTCAAATCGAAGGTGGCACCGCGCAGGGCCTCGGGCTCGCGTTGATGGAGGAGATACAGACGCGCGGCGGCCTGATCACGAACGCGAGCTTCACCGACTACCTGATCCCGACCGCGCTCGACATGCCGCCCGTCGAGTCGGTGCTGATCGAGGACCCGGAGCCCGACGCGCCGTACGGCGTGAAGGGCGTCGGAGAGCCGCCGACCGTCGTCTCGACGGCTGCGATCGTGGCGTCGCTGCGCGCTGCGACCGGGCGCGACCTACGCCGCGCGCCGGTCCGCCCGGACGACATCTGCCTCTAACGGGTCGCACACGGCGCCCTCGTCCGGCGGCGGCGCCATCGCGGGCTCCTTCCGCACGACCGTCGCGACCGCGGCGACGACGATCACCGCGCCCACGAGCAGCCGCCACGTGAGGTGCTCGCCGCGGAAGAGCACGCCGAGCGAGATGGCGACGATCGGGTTGACGTACGCGTACGTCGAGACCATCCCGAGCGAGGCGTTCGCGAGCAGCCACACGTACGCCGTGTAGCCGACGACCGAGCCGAAGAGCACGAGGTAGATCCAGCCGGCGATCGATCCCGTCGACGGCGAGAACCCATGCACGGTGAAGGCGCCCATCGGCAGCATCACGAATCCACCCGCCAGCATCTCGAGCGAGGTCGCCGCGAACGGGTCCTTCGGCATCTCGAGCCGCGACGACAGGAACGAGCCGGTCGCCCACATCACCGCGGAGCAGAAGCAGAGTGCGACGCCCCACCACTTCGCGCCGCCGGACGGCTGCGCGAGCACGCCGACGCCGGCGAAGCCGATCCCGACCCCGGCGAGCACCTGCCAGGGCAGCCGCTCGCGAGTCAGCCGCAGCGCCGCCACCCAGAGCGGGACCGACGCGATGATCAGCGACGCGAGCCCCGTCGGAACGTTGCGCTCGGCGAAGAAGAGGATCGCGTTCGCGCCGGGAAGCAGACAGCCGATCACGACGCACGAGAGCAGCGCGCGCCGCGAGACGCGGAGCGTCCCACCGCGCGCGAAGACGACGAGCGCCATGATCGTCCCCGAGGCGATGAACCGCGTCGACGCCGCGAAGAGCGGCGGGATCGTGCGGCCGGTGTAGTAGATGCCGAGATAGGTCGAGCCCCAGATCACGTAGACCGTGCCGAGGGCGACGTAGACCTTCGTCCGTGTCGTCACGGTCTACCGAACGAGGGAGAGGGCCGCGCCGATTCCCAGAAGCACGACGCCGACGGCCCGGTACGGCGAGATCCCGATCTGCTCGACGCCGAACCACCCGAAGCGATCGATGATCGCGCCCATCACGAGCTGCCCGGCGATCAGGATCCCGATCACCGCCGTCGCGCCGATCCTCGGTTGGGCGAACGTGATCGAGCCGACGACCGTGAAGCCCATCACGCCGCCGATCCACATCCACGCGGGCGTGTGCCCCACGTGCCTCAGGCCGCCGATCCCGCCGGCCCGAACCACCAGGACGACGACCGAGGAGAGTACGAGCTGGATCGCGGTCGAGAATGCGAGCGCCTCGAGCACGCCGACGCGTTCGCCGAACCTGCCCATCACCGCGACCTGGACGGATCCCGCAAGCCCGCCGAGGACGGCGAGCGCAACCGCGAGCCCGCTCAAGCGGCGGTCTCGTCGCCCTGCCAGAGGTGGAAGGCGTTCCCCTCGGTGTCCGTGCACCCGGCGAACCAGCCGTGCGTCGGCACCGGTTGCTTGTCGTCGGCGGTGCCGCCGAGCTCGCGCACCCTCGCGATCGACGCGTCGATGTCCTCGGTGTCGAAGTAGACGATCGGCGTCCCCGGCGACTGCCCTTCCTGCGCGGGGTAGATCGCACCGCCCTGGCCGTCGCCCAGGTCGAACATGCGGTAGTCGAACCCTTCCATGACGCTTCCGCCGACGTTCCAGCCGAAGAGCCCGTTCCAGAATCCGGACGCGCGATCGGCATCTGCGGCGACGAGCTCGAAATGGACGATCCTTCCCGGCACGCTAGGCTCCTTTCGATGATCAGGGCGCTCGTACTCTACGACGACGAGCCGGACCCGCAGCGCTATGCCGAGCACGTCGAGCTCTGCCGGAAGGTGCCGGGAGCGACGTTCCGGCACGGCCGTGTCTTCGGCGCACCGATGGGCGATCCGCCGCATCGCTACTACGCCGAGTGGGAGTGGCCGGACATGGACGCGTTCAAGGCCGCAGCCCGCAGCGACGAGTTCACGGCCACCGGCAAGGACGCGATGGCGATGGGCGGCCGCTTCACCGTCGAGTTCGCCGACGTCGGCTAGAGACGCGCCTACTCCACGACCGTCAGATACGCGCCGACGAGCTGCGCCTGCTGTTGATCGACGCCCCCGTCGCGCCGATCGGCGTGCCCGTCCTGAAAGTGGGCGAACGCGGCCGACGAGGCGATCGGGTTCACCTCGTCGTCGCCGTGGTCGTGGAACGAGACGTGCACGAACGAGTCGTCGGCGAGGCGAAGGACGACGTAGCTCACGGTGTCCGGCTGCGACGCAGCCAGATGGGCGAACACGCCCTCGATGCGCCGCTGGTTCTCGTCAGCGTCCTCCGTCGATCGCATGGCGTAACGGGTCATCAGTCTCTTCTGCACGTAGGCCTCCTCGAGGTTTGACGTCATGACACCGACCGCCGAGGCGGCCGAAAGTCATCGGTCAGTCGAATTTCGGCGGGCGCTTCGCTCGCACCGCGGCCACGCCCTCGTGCACGTCGGGCCCCGTCATGTCGAGGAACTCGAGCGCAAGCGACGCGTCGAATGCCGGCCCTGCCAGCCGCAGCCAGTTGTTGAGCGCGAGCTTCGTGTGCCGGATCGCCTGCTGTGACGCCTCCGCGAAGCGGGCGGCGATCGCGAGTGCGCGCTCCTCGAGCTCCACGGCGGGCACGCACAGCGAGACGAGCCCGATCCGCTCCGCCTCGACGCCGTCGAGCGGCTCGCAGAGGAGGAGGTGGTACTTCGCCTTCGCGAGCCCACAGAGGAGCGGCCACACGATCACGGCGTGGTCGCCGGCGGCGACGCCGAGCTTCGTGTGGCCGTCGACGATCCGCGCTTCCGGCGTGACGATCGACACGTCTGCGAGCAGGCCTACCGCCAGGCCGGCGCCGACCGCGGGGCCGGTCATCGCCGACACGATCGGCTTCGGGCAGTTGATGACGTTGTAGACAAGGTCGCGCGCCTCGTGGAACACGCGCAGGCGGGTTGCCTGGTCAGAGGCGATGTCGAGGACGAGATCGAGGTCACCGCCCGAGCTGAACGCGCCCTCCGCGCCGCGAACGACCACCGCGCGCGTCTCATCGTCGGCGCCGATCGTGTTCCAGACCTCTGCCAGCTGGCGGTGCATCGTCCCGCTGACCGCGTTTAGCCGTCCCTCCGCCCGCAGCGTCAGCCGCAGGACGTGCGGCGCCGGCCGATCCAGCTCGAGCGACGGAAACTCGGCGTAGCGGTCCACCCCGCGGATTATGGTTGGCGCCGTGGCCGTCGTCGAAGTGATCCGGGAAGCGGGCGTGATGACGATCACGCTGAACCGCCCCGACGTACTGAACGCGCTGAACCGCGAGGTGCACGCGGGGATCTTCGACGCGCTCGAACGCGCGAGGGCCGACGACGCCATTCGTGCCGTCGTGATCACGGGCGCGGGCCGCGGCTTCTGCGTCGGCCAGGACCTCCAGGAGTTCGCCGGCGGCGCCGGCGACGTCGCGCAGAACCTGCGCGAGAACTACCACCGCAACGTGCTCGCGATCCGCGCGCTCGACAAGCCGGTGATCGCGGCCGTCAACGGGGCCGCCGCGGGCGCCGGGATGTCGCTGGCGCTCGCCTGCGACGTGCGCATCGCGTCGCGCTCGGCGAGCTTCGTGCCCGCGTTCATCAAGATCGGCCTTATCCCCGACTCCGGCGGCACGTGGCTCGTGCGCCGTCTGCTCGGTGCGGCTCGCGCCTTCGAATGGCTCACGACCGGCCGCCGGCTCGGCGCCGATGAGGCGCGCGACTGGGGTCTCGTCTCGGAGGTGGTCGAGGACGACGAGCTGCAGGAGCGCATGCACGAGGTCGCTGCGCTCTACGCCGCGATGCCGACCCGCGCGGTCTGGGAGACGAAGCGGCTGCTCGACGCGGCCGAGTCGGCGACGTTCCCGGAGCAACTCGAGCTCGAGGCGAGGACGCAAGCGGAGATGACGCGCACGCCCGACTTCGCCGAGGGCGTGAACGCGTTCATCGGCAAGCGCGACGCGACCTTCACCGGGGCCTCCGCGGTGTGGCCGCATCCGATCCGCCTGAGCGTCGCCGACGACCTGAAGCGCTGGCGGCTCACCGTCGCGTTTCGCTGGTTGCTGGCGCTGCCGCACCTCTTCGTGGTCGGGCTGTGGCAGTACCTGCTGATCCCGGTCGGGCTCGTCAACTGGGCGATCGCCCTCGTCCGCGGGCGGCCCGCAGCCGGGCTCACCGCCTGGGCGTCGCGGTTCGTGCGGCTTCAGACGCACGTCTACGCCTACGTGTACCTCGTCTCCGACAAGTACCCGCCGTTCCGCGGCTGGGCCGGCACCTACCCGGTCGATCTCGCGATCGACCCGCCCGGACGACAGGCGCGTTGGCGGACGCTCTTCAGGATCGTGCTCGTGATCCCCGCGTGGGTGCTCACGACCGTGCTCCAGTACGCCGTGATCGTGGTCGCGTTCCTCGGCGCGGTCTTCGCGCTGTTCATGGGTCGGTACCCGCGCGGCTTCCGCGACCTGAGCGCGTACGCCCTGCGGTACTCCGCGCAGACGTGGGGCTACCTGCTGCTCCTCACCGACCGCTATCCGACGCTCGCGAGCGGCGCTGAGCCGGCTCGGCCGCCCGCTCAGAGCCTGCCGGGGGCGACGAGCCAAAGTGCACCGAGCGCCGCGCCGAGCGACAGCGGCACGAGCAACACGCCGACCGACGAGTAGGCACGCACCGACGGCTGCGCGCCGAGGCTCCGCGCGACGCGCAGCCAGAGATAGGCGGAGAGCGACCCCGTCACCGCGAGGTTCGGTCCGATGTTCAGGCCGATCAGAAGTGCGCGGGGATGCGCCGGCGGATGGGGCGTGAGCAGCACCGCAGCCGGCAGGTTGTTGACGCACACAGCGGCGACAGCGCCTCCGACCGCCGTTCCCACGCGGCCGAGGTGTCCCAGCAGCGACGCCGGTCCGTTCCACCAGCGGCCGACGGCGCCGAGCGCGACCGCGACGACGAACAGGCCGGCCAGCACGCGCGCGTCGACGATCTCGTGGATCCGCGCCCAGCCGACTCGGTCGACGAGCACCGCCGCGACTCCGACCCCGAGCACCGGCAGCGCGGGCGCGGAGAGCGTCAGCACGAGTGAGGTCGAGGCCGCGACCGCGACCAACCCGACGCCGAGGCGCGCCGGCGCGCGCTCGTCGACATGTGTCGCCGCCAGACCGAGCTCTCGGCGGAACACGCCGATCAGGACGGCGACGGTGACGACCACGGCGACGATCGCGGCCGCCCACATACGCGAGAGGAACGCGGCGCCCGACGCGTGCTCGCCGTGCAGCGTGATCAGGTTCGTCAGGTTCGAGCCCGGCAGGAACAGCGACGCCGCGTTCGACATGAACACCGTTCCGTAGAGGAACGGCGTCTCGTCGGCGCCGCGCACTCGTGCGAGGTGCAGCAGCACCGGCGTCAGGAAGACGACCGACGTGTCGAGGTTCAGGATCGCGGTCACCACCGCGACGAGCGTGAGCGAGAGCAGGTAGGCGACGCGAGTTCCGCCCGGCGCGCGCGCGAGCGCCGCGCCGGCCGCGGCGAACAAGCCGTCCTTCTCCGCGACCACGCCGACGAGGAGCAGCCCGGTGACCAGAACGAACGCCGGCCACACCTGGCCGGCCGCTCCCGAGATGCCGGCCATCGCGGCAGGGTAATTCAGGCGGGGCGGCAGGCTCGCCGGTACGCGCCCCACTCGCGGTAGCGTCGTCCGCATGAGCGCGACCGAGCTCGCCGAGCTGGCGGCGTCGCTGGTTTCGACGGAGTCGGTGAACCCGTCGCTCGATCCGGCCGGCTCCGGCGAGGGGCTCGCCGTACGCGTGGTCGCGCAGTGGGCGGAGTCGCAGGGGCTGCGCGTCGAGGTCGACGAGCTCACGGCCAACCGCGTGAACGTGCTCGTCCACGGCGGGCGCGGCGGCGGCACTACGGTCATGCTGCTCGGCCACCTCGACACCGTCGGCGGCGCGGCAATGGCCGACCCGTTCGCCGCCACCATCGGCGAGGGGCGTCTGCACGGTCGCGGCGCCTACGACATGAAGGGCTCCGTCGCAGCTGCGCTCGTCGCCGCCCGCGATTTCGATCGCGCTGGGGTCGAGGGAACGGCGGTCGTGGCATGCACCGCGGACGAGGAGTACGCGTCGATCGGCGCCGAACGGTTGGTGGCCCGAGGGCCTCGGCCCGACCACGTGATCGTGTGCGAGCCGACCGACGAGCGGCTCTGCGTCGCGCACCGCGGGTTCGCCGGCTTCGAGATCGAGGTGCGCGGCCGTGCGGCGCACGGCTCGCGGCCGGATCTCGGCGTCGACGCGATCGCAGCCGCGGGTGTCGTCCTCACGCGCCTGGACGCGTTGTCGCGCAGCCTCCTCGGCCGCGACCCGCATCCGCTCCTCGGCACGCCGTCCGCGCACGCCTCGCTCATCGCCGGCGGCCAGGAGTTCTCGAGCTACCCGGAGCGCTGCCTCCTGCAGGGCGAGCGGCGCACGCTGCCCGGCGAGGCCGACGACGCGATTGCCGCCGAGTTCGCCGAACTGGCTGCCGGCGTCGATGCGGGCACGCGGCTCGTCTTCAGCCGTCCGCCGCTCGAGACCGATCCCGCGGCGGAGGTCGTGCAGGCCGTCGCCCGCGCCGCGGGCACGACGTCATTCGGCGGCCTTCCGTTCTGGACCGACGGCGCGCTGTTCGGAGCGGCGGGCGTCCCGACGGTGATCTTCGGGCCGCGCGGCGCCGGCGCGCACGCTGCAGAGGAGTGGGTCGAGATCGAGAGTCTCGCTCGCTGCGCCCGCGTGTACGCCGACGCCGTGCGGCGTCTCGTCTAGCCGGGGCTCAGCACGTTCTCGCGCGCCGCACGGACACCGGTCGCGAGCGCGCCCGTCAGCACGGCCGCCTCGCCGAGTGCGGAGACCTCGACCCGCGGCGGGTAGGGCAGCGCTTTCGCAAGGTGACCCCTGATCGGCTCGAGCAGGAGGTCGCCGTTGGCGCCGAGGCCGCCGCCGAGAACGACGAGGTCGACGTCCGCGACCGCGGCGACCGGGAGGACGTGCAGCGCGATGCGACGTGCCTCCTCGGCCACGATCGTGCGCGCGAGCGGGTCGCCGGCACGCGCAGCCGCGAAGATCGGCCGCGGCTCGAACGGCGGCAAGAGCGACGTGAGGCCGGTGTGTGCGGCGGCCAGCTCCTGTGCGAAGACGGAGACCGCGGCGGCGCACGGGTCGGCGTCCGGCCCGACGCCGACGAACGCGTAGTCGAGCTCGCCGGCGGCGCCGTTGCGGCCGCGATGCAGCTCACCGCGGAGGACGAGCCCGGCTCCCATGCCGGTGCCGATCGAGAGGAAGAGGAAGTCGTCCACGCCGCGCGCCACGCCCCGCCACTGCTCGCCGAGCGCAGCGAGGTTGATGTCGTTCTCGAGCTGGACGGGCAGGTCCAGTGCGTCCGCGAGCCGCCCCGCGAGCCGTGCTCCCTCGATACCGAGCGCATTCGATGCGAGGGAGACCGATCCGTCGACGGGATCGACCACACCGGGCACGCCGACGACTGCGCCGTCGAGGCTCGCGCGTTCGTCGGTGTCGACGAGGTCCTCGCAGACCGACGCGACGGTCGCGATCGTCGAGTCGAGGTCATAGCCGGTGAACGGATCGTCCCGGCGCGAGAGCACGTTCCCGCCGAGATCGCCGAGCGCTGCGCGGATGAAGCGTGTGCCGATGTCGACGGCGAGGACGAGCGCCGCCTCCGGCACCGGCTCGAAGAAGAGGGCGCCGTAGTGCGGCCGGCTCGGATCGGGCTCGGTCTCGCGCACGAGCCCCTGGGCGTGCAGGGCACGGAGCGCGAGCGACACGGTCGGCTTCGAGATCCCCGTGCGGCGCGCGATCTCGGCGCGCGAGATCGGAGCCCCGCTGCGAATCGACTCCAGCACCGCGCGCTCGTTCAGATGCTTGAGCAGTGGCGGTGTCGCGCGGGCCATCCAGTAAAGGATACTGACGAGACAGCGGTGCGCTACCGAATTGACATTCGAAACCCGCCCGATATAGGGTTCCCTCGTTAGGTTCCCTAACTAAACGGGTGGAGGCACAACGATGAGCCGTACGAGAGCTGTTCTCGCTCTGCTCGTGCTCTGCGCACTCGGCGTGGCAGCTGTCGGCGCGACGGCTGCGACCGCGAAGAAGAGTGCGCCGACCAAGTTGACGGTCTGGGTCGGGTGGAGCGCGCGCGAGTTGAGCGTCTTCAAGAAGGTCGCTGCGGAGTACGACAAGGCGCACCCGAACGTCACCGTCGACGTCGTCGGATCGATCAACGACGACAAGATCGTCGCCGCGATCCGTGCGGGCAACGCGCCGGACGTCGCCAGCTCCTTCAACTCCTACGACGTCGGCATCTATTGCGGGACCGGCGGCTGGATCGACCTCTCGTCGAAGCTGAAGAGCGCCGGCATCCCGCTCGGCACCTTCCCGGCGGCGACCAACTACTACACGCAGTTCGGCGGCAAGAAGTGTGCGCTGCCGCTGCTCGCGGACGACTACGGGCTCTACTACAACAAGGATCTGTTCAAGGCGGCCGGGATCTCGGGGCCGCCGAAGACGATCGCGCAGCTCACGACGTACGCGAAGAAGTTGACGAAGTTCAACTCCGACGGATCGATCAAGGTCCTCGGGTTCGATCCGTTCATCGGCTTCTACGAGAACACCCCGGAGCGTTGGGTGACCGCATGGGGCGCCAACTGGCTCGACTCGTCGAACCACTCGATCCTCGGGAAGCAGCCGGGCTGGTCGAACTGGATGAAGTGGCTGAAGAGCTATGTCAACTGGGTCGGCTACAACAAGCTCGTCAAGTTCCAGGCGGGCCTCGGCGACGAGTTCTCGGCATCGAACGCGTTCGAGGTCGGGAAGCTCGCCATGAACTACGACGGCGAGTGGCGCGTGGCGTTCATCCAGGCCGAGCACCCGAAGCTGAACTACGGCACGGCGCCGATGCCGGTCGCGAACCCGAAGCTGTACGGCTCGGGGTACATCAACGGCACGATCATCGGCATCCCGAAGAACGGGAAGCACGAGGCCGAGGCGTGGGACCTCGTGAAGTACCTGACGACGAACACGCACGCGCTTGCCGAGCTGTCGAACGGCCTGCGCAACGTTCCGTCCACGTCGGCCTCGCTCACCTCGAAGGAGCTGACACCGGACGCGCACTTCGCGACGTTCCTGAAGATCTTCGGGAACAAGTACTCGTCGACCTCGCCGATCACCGCGGCGGGCGTCTCGTACACGAATGCGGTGCAGAACTTCGCGACGAAGTGGCAGGCAGGGAAGGTGTCGAACCTCGGGTCGGGCCTCGCGAAGCTCGACAGCCAGCTCGACGCGATGGTCAAGCAGGCCGGCGGCGGCGGGGTGCCGTGAGCTGAATGACGGCTGTGCTCGGAGATCGCCGGCGGGCCAGGCGGCGCGCAGCATGGCGGCGGCGCCGGCTGGTGCTGCTGCTCATGAGCCCCTGGCTCGTCGGCTTCTCCCTGTTCTTCGGGTACCCGCTCGTGATGAGCGCGTACCTGTCGTTCAACCATTACGACCTGCTCTCGGCGCCGCGGTGGGTCGGACTCGCGAACTACCGCTACCTGTTCACCGTCGACCCGCAGGTGTGGACGGCGGTGAAGAACACGCTGTGGCTGATCGCGGTGATGGTCCCGCTGCAGGTCGTGTTCGCCTACGGGATCGCGATGCTGCTCGCCCGCGCGAAGAGCGGCGTCGGCCTTCTGCGGACGATCTTCTATCTCCCCGCGCTCGCGCCGCCGGTTGCGGCGACGCTCGGCTTCGTGTTCATTCTCAATCCGGCGACGGGGCCGGTGAACACGATCCTCGGCCACCTCGGGATCCAGGGACCGCTGTGGTTCCAGGATCCCGCGTGGTCGAAGCCGTCGCTGACGCTCCTCGGCCTCTGGGGTGTCGGGAACACGATGGTGATCTTCCTCGCGGCGGTCCTCGACGTCCCGCGCCACCTCTACGAGTCCGCCGAGCTGGACGGCGCAGGCCCGCTGCAGCGCCTTCGCTGGGTGACCCTGCCGACGACGAGCCCCGTGATCCTGTTCGCGGTCATCCTCGGCGTGATCCAGGGGCTGCAGTACTTCACCCAGGCGTACGTGGCGGCGGGCGTCGCGTCGGGTCAGGCGTCGCAGGCCGGTGACGTGACGGCCGGCACGCTCGGCTATCCGCTCGACTCGACGCTCGTGTATCCCGTGCTGCTCTTCCAGCACGGCTTCACCGACTTTCAGATGGGCTACGCATCGGCGATGGCGATTCTCCTGCTCGCCGTGTCGTTCGCGGTGATCTCGATCATCCTCATCAACTCACGCAAGTGGGTGCACTACGGGGGAGCGGCACGATGACGGTGGCGGCAACGACGGCGCCCCTCGTCCGACGCCGCGTGCCGGCTGCCGTTCGGCGGCGGCGCTTCCTGCTCGCGGTGGCGAACCACTCCGTGCTGATCGGATTTGCGATCGCGTTCCTCGCTCCGTTCGTCTTCATCCTTCTCACTGCGCTGATGACGAACAACCAGGCGCTGTCGCCCGACCTCTGGCCGCACCCGTTCCGCTGGCGCAACTTCGTCGACGTGTGGACGAAGGCGCCGCTCTGGCGATGGATGCTGAACACGCTCGAGTACTCGGTGCTCGGGACCCTCGGGCTCGTCGTCTCGAGCGTCCCCGTTGCCTATGCGCTCGCGCGGCTGCACTGGCGCGGGCGCCAGGCGATGTTCATGGTGGTGCTCGTCGCGCTGATGCTGCCGCCGCAAGTGACCGTGGTCCCGCTGTACGTGATGTGGGCGAAGTTCCACCCGTTCGGGTTCAACTTCATCGGGACGCTGTGGCCGGTGATCCTCCCAAACTGGTTCGGGGACGCGTTCTCGATCTTCCTGCTGCGGCAGTTCTTCCTGACGATCCCCGAGGAGTATCTCGACGCGGCCCGTGTGGACGGCTGCGGCGAGCTGCGCATCCTCGGCACGGTCGTCGTCCGCCTCGCGAAGCCGGCGATCGTCGCCGTCGCGCTCTTCTCGTTCCTCTACACGTTCAATGACTTCTTCCTGCCGCTCCTGTACACGGGTGAGGCGCCGCACCACTGGGTGTTGTCGATCGGGCTCTCGCAGTTCCGCTCGCTGCACCAGGTGCAGTGGAACCTGACGATGGCCGCGACACTCCTCGTGATGGTGCCGGTGGTGGTCATCTTCTTCCTCGCCCAGAGGGCGTTCGTCGAAGGCGTGACACTGACCGGAGTGAAGGGCTAATGCGCCCGCCGGCAATGCCTTCCGGCTTCTGGAACGCCCCACAGGCTCGGAAGCATCACCGGAGGGCGCATTGAAAGTCGCGGTCGTCGGCGCCGGCTCGACGTACACGCCGGAGCTCGTCTCCGGGCTCGGCGGCTTCGACGTGCCGATCGACGAGCTCGCGCTGATGGACGTGGACGACGAGCGGCTCGACGTCGTCGGCGGCCTGGCGACGCGCATGCTCGACCAGACCGGCTGGCGCGGCGGCCTCTCGCTCACGACCGACCTCGACCGCGCGGTGGACGGCGCGGACTTCGTGCTCCTCCAGATTCGCGTCGGCGGGCAGGCGGCACGGCTGCGCGACGAGACGATCCCGCTCGCCTGCGGCTGCATCGGTCAGGAGACCACCGGCGCAGGCGGCTTCGCCAAAGCGATGCGCACCGTGCCGGTGGTGCTGCAGATCGCCGATCGTGTCCGCGAGCTCGCGGGCGAGCGCGCGTGGATCGTCGACTTCACGAACCCGGTCGGCATCGTCACGCGCTCGTTGCTCGACGCCGGCCATCGCGCCGTCGGTCTCTGCAACGTCGCGATCGGGTTCCAACGCAGCCTCGCAGAGCTGCTCGGCGTCGAGCATCGGCGCGTCGTCGTCGACCAGGTCGGTCTCAACCACCTCACCTGGGTGCGGCGCGTGCTCCTCGACGACCGCGACGTGCTGCCGGAGCTGCTCGACGCGCATCCGGACGAGCTCGCGGAGCACACGGGGGTGGAGCGCAGCGTGCTCGACGACCTGAAAGTGCTGCCGTCGTACTACCTGCACTACTTCTACGACCACGATCGCGTGCTCGAGGAGCTGCACGACGCGACCCCGCGCGCGGCGGCAGTCGCCGAGATCGAGCGGCGGCTTCTCGAGATGTACCGCGATCCGGCGTTGACCACCAAGCCGGCGCTGCTCGAGCAGCGTGGCGGCGCCTTCTACAGCGAGGCTGCCGTCGGCCTGGTCGCTTCGCTCATCCGCGACGACGGCGCGGTGCACGAGGTCGACGTGCGGAACGACGGCGTCCTCGCCGGGCTCGCAGACGACGACGTGGTCGAGGTTCCGGCGCGCGTGCGCGGCGGTGTGATCGAGCCGCTGCCGCAGGAGCCGCTCGCGCCCGAGCTGCTCGGGCTCACGCAGCACGTCACGGCCTATGAGCGACTTGCCGCCGAGGCTGCCGTGACCCGAGATCCGGTGACGGTGCGCAAGGCGCTCCTCGCGCATCCGCTGATCGGACAGGTTGCGCAGATCGATGCGCTGCTCGAGGCCGCCCTCCTCGAGTCGGGGGTCCCCCGGTGAGGCTCGCGCTCGCGATCGACGGCGGCAACTCGAAGACCGATGCCGTGCTCGTGCGCGAAGACGGGACCGTGCTCGCGACGGCGCGCGGCGCCGGCAGCTCTCCGCATCATCTCGGAGTCGACGCTGCGCTCGACGTCGTCGGCGGCTTGATCGCCGAGCTCGGGCCGGCCGAGGAGCCGACCGAGGCACTGCTGCTGCTCGCGGGCGTCGACTTCCCCTACGAGGAGGAGGCGGCCGAGACGGCTGCCGTGGGGCGCGGCTGGGCACGTCGGACGAGCGTTCGCAACGACACGTTCGCGGTGCTCCGGGCGGGAACGGACGCCGGCTGGGGAATCGCGGTCACGTGCGGTGCCGGCATCAACTGCGTGGGCGTCGCGCGTGACGGCCGCGAGGCCCGGTTCCCGGCGCTCGGCGCGATCAGCGGCGACTGGGGCGGGGGGAACGACCTCGGCGTCGAAGCGCTGTTCGCCGCCGCACGCAGCGAAGACGGCCGGGGTGCGCGCACGGTGCTCGAGACGCGGGTCCCCGCACACTTCAACGTCGCTGCGCCGTCGGACATCGCGCAGGCGATCCACCGGGGACAGCTGGCGGAGCGGCGGCTGCTGGAGCTTGCCCCGCTCGTGTTCGAGCTCGCGGCGGACGACGCCGTCGCGGCGTCGATCGTCGCTCGCCAGGTCTCGGAGATCGTCTCGATGGTGCGCGTCACGGCCGAGCGCCTTCGTCTCCAGGAGGAGGTGTTCGACGTCGTGCTCGGGGGCGGCCTCCTGCAGCGCGCCGAGCCTTCGCTGGTGGCGGCGATCGCGCAGGGCGTCCACCTCACGGCGCCCGGCGCCGTCGTACGGCCGACGGCGGCCCCGGCGATCCTCGGCTCGGCGCTCCTCGTCCTCGACGGGCTCGGCGCGGACGACGAGGCGAAGCGGAAGGTACGGAGCGAGCTCGAGGGCGAAACCGTGATGATCGGAGGACGCGATGGCTGAGGTTCGGTACGAGCAGGCGACGCGCGTCTATCCGGGAACCGACAACCCGGCGGTCGACTCGCTCGATCTCGAGATCGGCGACGGTGAGTTCGTCGTGCTGGTCGGCCCGTCGGGATCGGGCAAGACGACGGCGCTACGCATGCTCGCGGGGCTCGAGGAGGTCGATGCGGGCGCGATCTTCATCGGGGAGCGCGACGTCACGGACGTCACGCCGAAGGACCGCGACGTCGCGATGGTGTTCCAGAACTACGCGCTGTACCCCTATCTCACGGTGGCGGCGAACATCGCGTTCCCGCTGCGGATCGCGCGCGTGCCGAAGGCGCAGCGCGACAAGCGCGTGCACGAGGTCGCGACGATGCTGGGTCTCGCCGACTACCTGGAGCGCAAGCCGGGCCAGCTCTCCGGCGGCCAGCGGCAGCGGGTTGCGATGGGCCGGGCGATCATCCGCGAGCCGAGCGTCTTCCTGATGGACGAGCCGCTGTCGAACCTCGACGCGAAGCTACGGGTGCAGATGCGCGCCGACATCGCCGCGCTCCAGGCGCGCCTCGCGACGACGACGGTCTACGTCACGCACGATCAGTCGGAGGCGATGACGCTCGGCCATCGCGTCGCCGTGCTGCGCGACGCGCGGCTCCAGCAGTTCGACACGCCGCGCACGCTCTACGCGCAGCCGGCGAACACGTTCGTCGCCGAGTTCATCGGGTCGCCGTCGATGAACCTGTGTCGTCTCCCCGTCGAGCACGGTGCGCTCGCGTTCGGCGGTGTCGACATCGCAGTCCCCGAAGCGGTTCGCAACGGTCACGCGGAGCTGATCGTCGGCCTGCGTCCCGAGTCGCTCGCGCTCTCGTCGGACGGCTGCGCCGCGCTCGTCGAAGTGGTGGAGGAGATCGGCGCCGACACACACGTGTTCTGCGCGGCGCAGATCGCGGGTCAGGACACGAAGCTCGTGGCGCGCGTGCCGACGAGCGTCGCGCCGGGCCAGGGAGAGCGCGTGCACCTGCGTCCGACCGGCGGCGACGTCCACTTCTTCGACCCGGGGAGCGGCGTCCGGCTCGGTTCGTAGCGGCGCGCGGCGCCCTGCACGAGGCTCTGGACACGGGGCCGCCGACCTGTTATTTGATCGCTGTCCGTTGCGTCCAACCGAGCAGGGGTCTGTGCGAACGCGTCGCAGTCGCCGAGCAGGCGGCCGCGGCCGGCGCTGTTGTTCCGGCAATCGCCGTCTGAAGCGCGGCCGCGTGAGGCGCTCGCGACGGCGTAAGGAACCTCCGCTGCCGGGACGGCGCGCCCGGCAGCACTCTTCGCGCTAGAGCACGAACGGGACGAGCATCTTGGTCGCGCGCCTGTACGCCGGGTACGCGGCCGGGAACCGCTCCGTCAGGAAGCGCTCCTCGACCGTCGCGCTGTAGATGAAGTAGATGCCTGCGAGGAGCACGGGAGCGAGCCAGAACCAGCTGAGCGCGATCGCGGTGGCGACGCCGCCGAGCAGGATCCCGGAGTAGATCGGGTGCCGGAGGAACCGGTACGGCCCGCTCGTCACGAGCTCCGGCTCGTTCTTCTGCGTCATCGGCGTGCCCCAGTTGCGTCCGATGTGTAGGCGGGCCCACACCGCGAGCCCTAGCCCGAGTGCGAGGAGCGCCAGGCCGGCGCCCGCGCGCAACGCATCGGAATGCACCCCGTGCCCGCGAAAGACGCCGGCGCGGACGAGGACAACCGCGAGGACGAGGATCACCGCTCTGATCCGCAGCTGACGCGACCACGGCGTCCGGCCTCTCTTCATGGAGAAGGCCGCCACGATCCAGTACAGCCAGAACGCTGCCCAGGCGACCCCGAAGACGAACTCGACGACATGCATCGCGATCCAGTCGTTTCAGATCGTCTTGAACTGCTCGAAGGGCTGGCGGCAGGTATCGCACCAGCGGATCGAGCGGCACGGCGTCGGGCCGAAGATGTTCTCGAGGCGCGTCTCCATCGAGCCGCAGTAGGGGCATCGGAACGCCTTCGACTGCAGTTGCACGAGCGTCGTCGTGCCGGCGCTGCGCAGCGTCGGTGGCGCGAAGCCCGCCTCGCGCAGCTTCTCCCGTCCGGCCTGCGAGATGCGGTCGGTCGACCACGAGTCGTCCTGGATGACCGCGACCTCGGCCTCGCCGCCGAGCGCTTCGACCTTCTCTTCCATCGCGCGGCGCATCACCTCGAGCGCGGGGCACCCGAGGAACGTCGGCGTGAACTCGATTCGCACGTGCTCGCCGTCGACGGCCACGTCACGAACGACGCCGAGGTCGACCAACGAGATCACGGGGATCTCCGGATCGGGGATCTCGTCGAGCGCGGCCCAGACTGCCTCGGCGGTCACCACGTCGCACCCGGCACCGAGCGGCGCACCTCGGTCATCTCGTCCCACAGCTCGGCCAGCTCGGGCGAGTGCTGTCCCCTCTCGACGATGTCTGTCGACTCGACACGAAGTCCGGTTCGGCGTGCGAGCTCCGCGCGCTGGTCCGGTTCGAGCACGCCGAGGGCGTACGGCCACAGCTCCTCGAGCGCGTGACGGAAGCGCGGTTCGTCGCGAAGCCGCGCCGCCCACATCTCCGCGTGCAGCCGGTGATAGGTCTCTTCGCGGTCGATCTTCGCCGCGAGCCCTGCAAGCTCGGCGTCGTCGCCGGCCTTCAGGGCCGCGATGCGGACGCGGTCTGCTTCCTCGTAGAGGTACCGGCGCGCGATCGTATGAGCCCAGTCCATCAGGTGCAGCTCAACGAGCTGTGCACAGCGGTACTCGTCCGGCTGCCGGTCGAAGGCGAGCGCGTCGGCGTCGGTGCCGAGCTCGGTGGCGGCGAGCTCGTACAACGCGCGTGCGTGCCCGATCTCGTTCTGCGCGATCGACGAGAACGCGACGTCCTCCTCGAGCGTCGGCGCGATCCCGGTCCATTCCGAGTCGCGCCAGCCGAGGATCAGCTCGTCGTCAGCGATCTGCAGGAGCCGCTGTGCCCGCGCGCTCAGCATCCGGGACGCGCCGGCAAAGCCGGCACGTCCCTCTTTGGCCGGCTCCGTCGAGCCTACGCCGGTCAAACGAGATCGCCCTTCTGCGAAGCGCGATCTCAGCATCCGGGACGCGCCGGCAAAGCCGGCACGTCCCTCTTTGGCCGGCTCCGTCGAGCCTACGCCGGTCAAACGAGATCGCCCTTCTGCGAAGCGCGATCTCGTGCGATCCGCAGCCTTTCCTTGATCGAGTACCCGTCGACGCGGCGGTACTTGAGGTCGAACTCGTCCGCCCACTCCGTCACCTGGTGCACCGCGTCGCGCGGCACGAGCCACAGCGCCTCGCTCTCGCCCCGGCGCCCGTACTGCTCGCGCGCCCACGCGTCGGCGAACGCCGCGTCCGGTGCCACGACCGAGCCGGCATGCGTGAACGGCTGCCCCTTCTTCTCCTGGCGGAAGACCTCGAAGATCATCAGGCCGCGAGCACCGTCTCGCGCACCCACTTCTCCTGCTCGAGGTAGCGCGCACGGAACGCGAGCCGATCCTGCGAGCGGGGCCCGTGCCCCGTGACGACCGAGCGCAGCTCGTCCCAGTCCGGCTCGCTGTACGTCCAGACGCCGTCGTCGCCTCGGCGCAGGTTCGGGTCGGGCACGGTCAGCCCGAGCTCCCGGATCTGCGGCACATAGCCCTCGAGG
>DASXDB010000214.1:0-6041 GCA_036490895.1 Gaiellaceae bacterium | reverse complement strand
CCGGGCGCGCGGGATCACCGCCTTCGTCGTCGAGCGCGGCGATCAGGGCTTCGTTCACGGCGCGCGGCTGCCGAAGCTGGGCAGTCGCTGCTTCCCCGCCGGCGAGCTCCGGTTCGAGGAGTGCTTCGTTCCCGAGGACCGCCGCCTCGGCGACGAGGGCGAAGGCTTCAGCGGCCTCATGCACGTGTTCGACGTCGCGCGCGTGCAGCTCGCCGCGTCGACGCTCGGCGTCGGGCGCGCCGCGCTCGAGCATGCGGTCGACTACGCCAAGGGGCGGCAGGCGTTCGGCCGGCCGATCCATCAGTTCCAGGCGGTCTCCTTCCGCCTCGTCGACGCGAAGCTGAAGCTCGACCAGGCACGGCTCCTGACCCACCACGCCGGGGAGCTCGCGGACGCCGGCGAGCCGTTCTCGACCGAGGCGGCGATGGCCAAGCTGGCCGCCTCAGAGGCATCGTGGTTCGCGGCCTGGGCTGCGGCGCAGACGCTCGGCGGCGCCGGCTACGTGCGCGACTCGCCCGTCCAGAAATGGCTGCGCGACGCGAAGCTCGACGAGATCTGGGACGGGACCAGCGACATCATGCGGCTGATCGTCGCGCGTAGCCTCTTCCCCAAGTCGTGAGAGACCCGCGGTACGACGTGCTGTTCGAACCGGTCCCGCTGGGGCCGGTGACCGCGCGCAACCGCTTCTTCCAGGTGCCGCACTGCAACGGCATGGGCCATCGCGACCCGACGGCGCACGCGGTGATGCGCGGCGTCAAGGCCGAGGGCGGCTGGGCAGTCGTCTGCACGGAGGAGGTCGACTTCCATCCCGACTCCGACACGGGCGGCTACATCGAGGGGCGGCTGTGGGACGACGCCGACATCCCGATGCACGAGCGCCTCGTCGACCAGGTGCATGCGCACGGCTCGCTCGCCGGGATCGAGTTCGTCCACAACGGGATGGCCTCCGCGAACCTCTACGGCCGCATCCCTCCGGCCGGCCCGTCACACCTGCCGGTCAAGACCTACGAGCCGATTCAGGCGCGCGCGATGACGCTCGACGACATCGCCGACCTGCGGCGCCGGCATCGCGCCGCTGTCCGCCGCGCGCTGACCGCGGGATACGACCTGGTTTACGTCTACGCGGCGCACAATCTCTCGACGCTGCAGCACTTCCTCTCACCGCGGGCGAACCACCGCGACGACGCATACGGCGGAACGCTCGTCAACCGTGCGCGACTCCTGCAGGAGGTGCTCGAGGACACGCGCGAAGAATGCGACGGGCGAGCCGCCGTCGCGTGTCGCCTCGCGATCGACGAGCTGCACGGCGCAGAGGGAATCCAGCGCGGCGACATGGACGAGCTGTTCGAGCTGATCGGCGACCTGCCCGACGTCTGGGACGTGATGGTCGGCGTGTGGGAAGACGACTCGCTGCCGTCCCGCTTCGGATACGAAGCATGGACCGAGCAGCACTTCCGCGGCATCAAGGAGCTGACGTCCAAACCGGTCGTCGGCATCGGCTGGCTGACGTCGCCCGACACGATGGTTCGGCTCGTGCAGAGCGGCGTGCTCGACCTGATCGGAGCCGCGCGCCCGTCGATCGCCGACCCGTTCCTGCCGGTGAAGGTCGAGGAAGGCCGCCTCGAAGACATCCGCGAGTGCATCGGCTGCAACATCTGCGTCACCGGCGACTGGACGATGACGCCGATCCGCTGCACCCAGAATCCGTCGATGGGCGAGGAGTGGCGGCGTGATTGGCACCCCGAGCGGTTCCGGCCGCGCGCGTCGGACGCGAAGGTGCTCGTCGTCGGCGGCGGCCCGGCCGGGCTCGAGGCCGCCATGGCGCTCGGGAAGCGCGGCTACGAGGTGACGCTCGCCGAGGCGACGCGCGACCTCGGCGGGCGCGTGCTGCACGAGGCGCGCCTGCCCGGGCTGGCCGCCTGGATCCGCGTCGTCGACTACCGCCGCGGCCAGCTGGCGAAGCTCGCGAACGTCGAGATCGCGCTCGAGAGCGAGGTGTCCGCAGACGAGGTGCGCGAGTACGGCTTCGACCACGTCGCGATCGCGACGGGCTCGCGGTGGCGCGCCGACGGGGTCGGGCGGATGCACACACGGCCGCTGCCGATCGAAGGCGTCGACGTGCTCACCCCCGACGACCTCTTCGACGGTGCGCGGCCGGCGGGTGACCGCGTCGTCCTGTACGACGACGATCACTACTACCTCGGCGGCGCGCTGGCCGAGCTGCTCGCCTCGGAGGGGAGACAGGTGACGCTCGTGACGCCGGCGGCGCTCGTGTCCGAGTGGAGCGTGAACACCATGGAGCAGCCGCGCATCCACAAGCGGCTCGTCGAAGCGGGGGTCGAGCTTCTCACCGCGCACGACGTTGTCGGAGTCGGAGGTGGAGAAGCGCGGCTCGCGGACACGTTCACGGGGCGCGAGCGCGCCATCCCGGTCGACTCGCTCCTCCTCGTGACCGCGCGCCTTCCCAACGACGAGCTGGCCAGGGAGCTCGGCGTGACCGCGGTCGGGGACGCGCTCGCGCCGGGGACGATCGCGAGCGCGGTCTGGGACGGGCGCCGCTACGCGGAGGAGCTCGACCTGCCCTCGCGCGGCGACGCTCTCCCGTTCAGGCGTGAGGTGGTGAGGCTGGCATGAGCGCAGACTCGACGGAGCTCAGCAAAGAGCGGAGGCGCCGACCTGCGCGGCGCCGGAGCGGGAAATGACCGGGTGGACCCTGCTCGGCTTCGCGATCGGGGCCGAGGTGGTCGGCACGACCGCGCTGCGCGCGTCGAACGGATTGACGCGCGTCGTGCCGGTCACGGTCAGCACCGTTGCCTACCTGGCGTCGTTCGTGTTTCTCGCGCTCACGCTGAAGCATCTCTCGCTCGGCACGACGTATGCCATCTGGTCGGGTGTCGGCACGCTCGCGATCGCATTCATCGGGCGGCAGGTCTACCACGAGGTGATCTCGTTCACGACGGCGGCAGGCATCGCCCTCGTGGTCGTCGGCGTCGTCGTCATCCATCTCGGGGGAGGCGTGTCACGATGACGCAGCCGATGAACGGCGACGACACCGAACGCCCGGGCGGGCGCCAGCGGACGATCCAGTCGGTCGACCGTGCGGCGATGCTGATCAAGGCGATCGCCGACAGCCGGCAGCCACCGACCGTGATGGAGTTGGCCGCCACCTGCGGCCTGAACCGGAGCACCGCGTGGCGGCTGCTCGCGACGCTCGACGCGCAGGGTCTGATCGAGCGTGACCCCGTGAGCCAGCGCTACAGCCTCGGCTACGCATTCCTTCGGATCGCCGCCGGCGCGGAGCCCGACCCGCTCGTGCGGCAGGCGCGGCCCGTGCTCGAGCGGCTGGCGAACGCGACCGGCGAGGCGACGAACCTGGCGGTCGTGAAGCGGTTCCGGCTCGTGTACGTCGACCAGGTCGATCCGCCGCAGATCATGGCGCCGAACTGGTTCGGCCGCGACGTGCCGCTGCACGCGACCTCGACGGGCAAGGCGTACCTCGCGTTCATGACGCCGGAGGAGCGCGAAGCCGCGCTGCCGGCTCGCCTGGAGCGATTCACCGCGACGACGGTCACCGACCGCAGGACGCTCGAGACACAGCTCGCAGAGGTGCGGCGCGCGGGCTTTGCGACCTGCGTCGGCGAGCTCGAGGAGTCGCTGTTCGGCGCCTCGGCACCGGTGCTCTCCGAGCAGGCCCGTCCCGTCGCGATCGTCAGCGTCTGGGGCACGGAGCACCGGCTGCCGCGCGAGCGGCTCGACGACGTCGGCGAGCGTGCACTCGCAGCGGCCGCAGAGATCAAGGACGTGCTCCGATGAGCCTGATCGCCGTCGAGCGCGAGGGCGCGGTCGCGCTCGTCAGGCTCGACCGCGACGAGAAGCTGAACGCGATCTCGACGGCGTTGGAGCGTGAGCTCAGCGACGCGCTGGCCTCGGACGACGTGCGGTCGAGCCGGGCGGTCGTGATCGCAGGGACCGGCCGGGCGTTCTCCGCCGGCGCCGACATCACCGAGTTCGCCGACCGCGACCCGGAGGCGATCCTGCGCTACTACCGCGAGACGGGAAACGTCTACGAAGAGCTCGCGTCGCTCCCGCAGCCGACACTCGCCGCGATCCACGGCTACTGCCTCGGCGGCGGCCTCGAGCTCGCGCTCGCCGCCGACTTCCGGATCGCCGACCAGAGCGCGGTGCTCGGCTTCCCGGAGGTCGGGCTCGGGATCCTGCCGAGCTCGGGCGGAACCGTGCGGGCGACGCGACTCCTCGGCGCCGCACGGGCGAAGAACCTGATCCTCCTCGGCGATCGCATCCCCGCGCTCGAGGCGCTCGCGCTTGGGCTCGTGGGCGAGGTCGTCGCCGATGCACCTGCACGCGCGCTCGAGCTCGCGCGCCGCCTGGCCGAGCTGCCGCCGGCCGCGGTCGCCGTCGCGAAGGCCGCGATCGACGCAGCGGCCGAGTCGTCACACGAGGCGGCTCTCCTCATCGAACGGATCGGCTACGGGCTGCTCGCGCAGACCGAAGACGCGCGCAAGGCACTCGAGTAGATGCGCCACGAGAAGGAGATCGAGATCCGCTGGCGCGATCTCGACGCGTTCGAGCACGTCAATCACGTGGTGTTCCTGACGTACCTCGAGGAGGTACGCGACGAGTGGCTCGGCCGGTCGCTCGGCGACCCCGACCTCGTGTGGGGCTATGTCGTCGCGCGTGTGGAGATCGACTACCGGCGCGAGCTAACGCTCGCTGACGACGTCGTCATCGCAACGTGCGCGCTCGACCGCATCGGGACGAAGAGCCTGACGACCACAGAATCGGTCCGAACGCCCTCGGGCGAGGTCGCCGCCGAGGCGACGGCGGTGCTCGTCGCGCGCGACGGCGAGGGCCGCTCGCGGCCGCTCACCGACGCCGAACGACGCGCGCTATCCGCCTGAGATCGCGGCGATCACGTCGACCCGCGAGCGAGGCTCGAGCGGAGTGTCGAGCCCCGCCCGCTCACGATCGACGTAGACGTGGATGTGCTGCCGAATGACGCCTTGACTCGGGTCGCACAGCCGGTCGCGCAGCCCCGGCCATTGCGCGTCGAGCCGGCCGATAGCGTCGTCGACCGTGCCGGCCTCGAGATCGAGGCGGCGCGGCAGCCCCGCGAACAGCGGCATCAGCGTCGTCGGGAGATGGACGTCCGCCATCAGTCGATGATGGCGACCTCGACCGACGAGATCGCAGGGAGATAGCTCGCGATCTCACTCCAGCTTTCGCCGTCGTCGACGCTCGCGAACACCTGGCCCGTGCTCGTTCCGAAGTAGTAGCCGGGCGCGTCGTACGTGTCTCCGGACATCGCATGCCGCAGCACCCCGAGGTACGCGTTCTCCTGCGGCAGGCCGCTCGACAAACGCTCCCAGCTCGAGCCTGCGTCCTTCGTCCGCCAGACTGCCGCCTTCCCGTCGGGCATCGTGCGGCCGTGGCCCGGGTCGAGCGGGATCACGTGGAAGGTGTCTCGGTCGTGTGGATGCGCCGCAGCCGCGAACCCGAACTCGGTCGGCAGCCCTTCGGTGATCTCCGTCCACGTTGCGCCGGCATCGTCAGAGCGATGCATGCCGACATGGTTCTGCTGGAACATCCGCTGCTCGTCGGCGCGAGAGATCACGACCTTGTGGACGCAGAACCCGACCTCTTCGTGCTCGCGCGGCCAGTCCGCACGCAGCCCCCGGTTCCGCGGTGTCCACGTCTTGCCGTCGTCGGTCGTCTCGAACAGGCTGAGCCCCTGCACGATCGCCCAGACGTGGTTGGGGTCCTTCTCGTCCGAGGTGATCGCCGAGATGCCGAGGTGGCCGGGCGGCTGGTTCGCCGGGTCGTCCCAGCCCTCGCTTCCGGGCTGGCCGTCGAGCATCGAGTACGGCGCCCAGGTGGCCCCTTCGTCCCGGCTCTCGAAGATGCCGGGCGCCTCGACGCCGACGAGGACGCGGCCGTGGGCGGCCGACACGCTCGAGACCTTGGACATCCTGCGGCCGTCCTCGTAGGCGAGCCCCTCGCTCGATTGCGTCCAGGTCTCGCCG
>DASXDB010000213.1:0-6166 GCA_036490895.1 Gaiellaceae bacterium | reverse complement strand
TCGGCGGAGGTGCCCTGCATCACGATCTCGTGACGCGACGTCACCTCGTCCGAGATCGACCCGCCGTTCGATCCCATGGGAACGCGCGACATCATCTCGACGCCCGCCGAGACGACGAGGTCGAGCTGACCCGAGGCGACGGCCGCCGCCGCGTTGAAGGTGGTCTGCATCGAGGAGCCGCACTGGCGGTCGACCGTGGTCGCCGCGACGCTGACCGGCCAGCCCGCAGCGAGCACCGCCATCCGCCCGACGTTCCAGCCCTGTTCGCCGATCTGCGTGACGCAGCCCATCTGCACGTCCTCGATCGCCGCTGTGTCGAGCTCGCTGCGCGCGACCAGCGCGTTCAGCACCTGCGCGGCGAGTTCATCGCCGCGCACCGCCGCGAGCGCCCCGTTTTTGCGCCCGATCGGGGAGCGAACCGCGTCGACGATGTACGCGTTCACACGGTCAATCGTACTCGGGCACCCACGGGCGTTCGTGGTGCGCGAGATACACCTGCGACGGCCGCAGCGCGTGGATGCGCCGGATCGAATCGGTGGCACCTTCGATCAGCTCGCGCATGGAGTACGTCACGTCGCCGCCGAGCACGATGCGGCCGTCGTCGTTCTCGACGACCACCGCTTGGTGCCCCTCCGAGTGGCCCGGCGTGAAGAGGACCGAGACGCCGTCGAACAGCTCGGCGTCGCCGTCCAGCTCCACGTAGCTCTCGCCCGGGAAGCGCACCCACTCTTCGAGATACGCCGGCGCGCGCGCGGTCTCGAGCTCGCGCCGCTGGACGTACGTCGGCAGGCCTGCGCAGCGGCGGTTTCCGCCGCAATGGTCGAAATGCAAGTGCGTGTTGACGACGGCGACGAGGTCCGGGACGTCCCAGTCCAAGATGACCGGGTTCCAGTCGGCGTCGAGCTCCGGCGTCGAATCGACCATCCCGGTGTCGACGAGAACCGCGCCCGCTGCGGTGGCGATCGTCCAGCCGAACACCGGCCACCGCTCGCCGTCGACGGTGACGTCACAGAAGTGGATCTGAGAGATCTCGTTCAATCGACGAACACAGGCTCGAGGTACGCGCGGCGCGCCGCGCGCCGCGCGAATACGTACTCGACCGAGAAGTACGCGAACGCCGCGTACGCCCAGCCGGCGATGCAGTCGACGACGTAGTGCTCGCCGCCGTACACGAGGCTGAACGCCATTGCCGGTGGGTACAACGCGAGCACCGGCCGCACCCACCAGGGTGAGAGGCGCCAGAGGAAGAGGACGACGAGCAGCGCGTACCCCGCATGGAGCGAGGGCATCGCGGCCACATTGTTCGCGTAGTGCTCACCGCCCTCGAAGATGTTGCCGTAGGCCGCGACGGGAACGTGCGGCCAGACGAGCCTCACGGTGCGGTGCGACTCGCCGATCACCCCTTGCTGGGCCGCCATCCACGGCGGCACCGCGGGATAGAGCACGTACGTCGTGAACCCCGTGATGGCGAGGACGCACACCATCGTCGCGAACCGCGCGAAGTGGTGGTGGGCCCACGTCCATAGGACGGCCGCAACGAGGAGCGTGACGACGAAGTGCGTCAGGTAGATGAACCAGGTGGCGTAGTCCCACCAGCGGAGGTCGTTGACGCCGTGCCATAGGTGGTGCTGGAGCCACACCGTCGGGATCGGCTTCCCGAACAGCGCCGCCTCGACCTTGATCTGCGGCACCTCGCGCGGATGAACCAGCAGGCCGTCGGCGTACCCGCGAAGCCGGTCGTAGATGGACAGCACGCCCATGAACGGCGACCAGTCGAGGACGAACCGGAAGAACTTCCGCCGGAAGTCGGCGACTGCGAACGACGCCATGCCGGCCGCCAGCCAGGCGAAGACGAACGCGTGCGACGTCGGCACGCCGTACATCGCGATCATCGCTGCAGACGCCAGCCCCCACGCCACCGGCGCGCCAATCCGTACCACCCGCACCCCGCAACACTAGAGTTCTCCCGCAATGGCAGCGAGCGCCACCGACCACGCCCTTCTGATCGACGGCCGGCAGGTCGAGACGGGCGGCTGGACCGACGTGCTTTCTCCCTACTCGGGCGAGCTCGTCGGCCGGATCGCCGCGGGAGGCGCGGCCGAGACGCAACAGGCGCTCGACGCGGCCGAACGCGCACTGAACAGCCCGCTTCCCGCACACGAGCGCGCCCGGATCCTCGACCGCACGGCGCACCTCCTCGACGAGCGCCACGACGAGGCCGCGCGCATCATCTCCACCGAGGCCGGCAAGCCGATGAAGGCCGCGCGGGTCGAGGCGCAGCGCGCCGTGTCGACGTTCACCTTCGCCGCGGTCGAGGCGCGCAAGCTGGCCGGCGAGGTGATTCCGATGGACGCCTCTGCCGCCGGCGCGGGGAAGCTCGCGCTGACGCTGCGGATGCCGATCGGGATCGTCGGCGCGATCTCGCCGTTCAACTTCCCGCTCAACCTCGTCGCCCACAAGGTTGCCCCGGCGCTCGCGGCGGGGTGCCCGGTCGTGCTCAAGCCGGCGTCGTCGACGCCGCTCTCGGCGCTGTTCCTCGCGTCGCTCCAGGAGGAGGCCGGGCTTCCCCCGGGATGGCTGAACGTCGTCTCCGGCTCGGCGTCGGCGATCGGCGACGTACTCGTCGGCGACGAGCGCGTGAAGCTGATCACGTTCACCGGCTCGAGCGGCGTCGGCTGGGGAATCGCCGAGCGTGCGCACCGGAAGCGAGTGAAGCTGGAGCTCGGGAACGCGACGCCGGCGATCGTGTGCGCCGACGCACCGGAAGGGGCGGCGGCGAAGCTCGCTGCGAACGCGTTCTCGTTCGCGGGTCAGAGCTGCATCTCCGTCCAGCGGATCTTCGTGCTGGACGATGCGTGGGACTCGTTCGTGGCCGAGTTCGTCCCGAAGGTCGAGGCCCTCGTCGTCGGCGATCCCGCCGACGAGGCAACCGACGTCGGGCCGGTGATCAGTGACCACGACCGCGAGCGCATCCTGGACTGGGTGCGCGAGTCGAAGGGTGAGGTGCTCACCGGCGGTGACACGACCGGCGAGGGGCTCATCCGGCCGACCGTGATCGCGAACCCGGCGCCGACGGACAAGGTGCAATGCGAAGAGGTGTTCGGCCCCGTCGTGACGCTCACGCGCACGCCGAGCCTCGACGACGCGATCGAGTGGGCGAACAGCACGCGCTTCGGCCTGCAGGCGGCGATCTTCAGCACCGACATCCGCACCTGCCTGCACGTCGCCCAGCGCCTCGAGTTCGGCGGCGTGACGGTCAACGAGGCGCCGACGTTCCGCGCCGACCAGATGCCGTACGGCGGCGTGAAGGACTCCGGCAACACGCGCGAAGGCCCGGCCTGGGCCGTCCGCGAGATGACCGAAGAGCGCCTCGTCGTCATCCAGCTTTAAGAGACGCTCCGGAGGGGCATCTACACTCGAGCCGAGTGTTCCGCCGCCGCGCCAACGGAGCTGCCGGTGTCGCCCCGCGCCGGGCACACGCGGGCGTGCTGCGCCGTGAGCGCCGCACGCTCCTGAAGGCGCGCGAGGACACGCTGCGCGACCTCGGTGGGCTGCTCGTGGAGATGTACCGCCGCGGTGGGTTCCGCGACGACCTCCTTCAGGAACGCGCCGCGATCGTCGTCGGGATCGACGCACGGCTCGGCGAGATCGAGGAGCTGCTGCACGGCTCGCACCGGGTCGCCCGTTGCCAGTGCGGCGCCCCGATCCTGCGACGGTCGAGCTTCTGCCCCAACTGCGGACGGTCGCTCGGCGGCCAGGCCGGCGAGCAAACGGTGATCGAGCCCGCACCGAAGCAGTGACGGTCTCGGCGTCCAGTCATCGCCGGTTCGCGATTGCCGCGACCGACGGAACGTGCCCGCGCTGCGGCGCGGAGCGCGCCGCCGACCAGCACTACTGCCTCCAGTGCGGCGACGCCCTGCCCGTCGTCTCAGGACGGCTGGCGGCGATGCGCCGCAGGTGGATCGGTCGGATCGGCTGGTACCCGGGCGACTGGATGTGGTTGTCGCTCGCAACTCTCGTCGTCGCAGCGGCAGGTGCGGCGATCGCGATCGCGGTCTCCGAGCACCGGCACAGCGGGCGCCAGGGGTTCGAGACGGTCGCCGGAGGAGTCTCTCTCCGCGAGCCCGCGACGCAGGTGCCGGCGGCGCCGACGGCAACGGGCAAGACGGGCAAGACGGGCACCGCTAAGCTCCCGACCGCGCCCGAGCCGGGCGCGCCGTCGCCGGGGAACGGCCGGACCCAGTGGCCCCCGAACGAGGCGGGCTGGACGATCGTCCTCGTCTCATACCCGAAGACCTTCGGGCATCCCCAGGCGCTCGCGACCGCGACGAAGGCGGCGCAGAAGGGCCTGAACCAGGTCGGCGTCGTCGACTCGTCGAGCTACGCGAGCCTCCAGCCGGGGTACTACGTCGTGTTCGCCGGCATATTCGCCTCGCGGGCGGACGCGGACGCCGCGGTCGCGACCGCCCGGCAGGCCGGTTTCCCGGGTGCGTACTCCCGCGAGATCGCCCGCTGAGGGCTGAGGTGTAGCGCGCCGGTTCGGTGGGTACTGAGCCTCTCGGAGCGAGCACGCGTTTACCGATCTGGAGACATTTGTAACAGCACCCTTGACCGTGTAAAGTCGTCCCGCAGGCCGAGCGGATGGAACAGATTTACCGCTTCTTAAAGGGCTGGGGGCTACAGTCGAGGGAACGACGACCACGTTGATGGACGAACGGATCCTGCACATTCAGAACTGCATGTATCAATACTCGCGAGCGATCTACCGCTCCGTGAAGGATCTGATCGACCCGTACGTCGACCCCAATACGCATCTCGAGTACCGCCGCGAGGTGCTCGCTGCGTGCGAAGGGACGATGGAGCGGCTCGCGCAGGACCCGCACTACTTCGCGAATCCCGACAAGGCGCTCTTCCAGGACATTCGCCGCTATTTCCCCATCACCGTCCAGGCGCAGGTCGCGTGGGCGGTCAGCCAGGGAGTCGACGCGGCGGTCGGATTCGTCGAGGAGCAGATCGAGGCCGGAGCTTTCGACGGCGGTGTTGCACGCTGCCGCGCGACGACGCGGAAGGGCAAGGCGTGTCAGCGCACGCCGCTTCCGAATCGCGACTATTGCCCGTCGCACCAGCATCTCGAGCGCAGCAAAGCCGCGGCCTAGGTTAGTCTCGACTCTCCTTGAGTCACGACACGGACAAGCTGATCCGTCAGCTCTCGCTGGTCGCGTTCCTGATGGCGGAACGGCGCCCGTTGACGGCACGTGACATCAAGTCGAACGTCGAGGGCTATCAGGAGATGAGCGACGAGGCGTTCGCGCGCCGTTTCTACTCCGACCGCGCGGAGCTCGTTGCGCTCGGCGTGCCGCTGGATTCGCAGCGCGACGAGTTCACCGGGGAGGAGCTCTACACGCTGCGGTCCGAGCGCTACTTCCTGCCGGAGCTCGAGCTCGACGACGAGGAGCTCGCCGCCCTCCAGACCTGCTTCTACCTCCTGGAAGGGCGCTTCGCCTACGCCGAGCCGCTGCGCCTCGCGCTGCAGAACCTGGCGCTCGGCCGCTCGGCGGGCGCCCTCGCCGCCGCTCCGACTGACACCGCGGTGCGCGTCGAGGTGCGCGATCCCGACTACTCGCCGGAGCTGCAGGGCAGGCTCGGCAAGCTCGAGGGCGCGATCTCCAAGCAGCGCACGGTGAAGTTCCGGTACTGGTCGATCTACCGCGACCACGAAGAGGAGCGCACCCTGAACCCGTACGCCCTCCTGCCCGAGAACGGGGCGTGGTACGTGATCGGCCACGACCTCGACCGCGACGACATCCGCACGTTCCGCGTCTCGCGCATCCGCTCCGACATTCGCTTCGCGACGCGCCGCGAGCGCGACTTCCGGCTCCCGCCCGAGTTCGACGTCGAGCACTATCGCGGCCGGGCGGAATGGCAGTTCGGCGACATCGTCGGGCACGCGAGCGTCGAGGTCGCTCCCGATACCGCCTGGTGGGTCAAGCGGGCGTTCGGCGGCGAGCGCAATCGCGTCGAAGGCGACGTGTTCGTGACCGAGTACGCGTCCTCGCTCTTGCTCGCGCGCTGGATCCTCCGCCAGGACGGCCGGGCGGTCCCGCTCGAGCCGTCGGAGCTCCGCCGGCTCGTGGTCGAGGGCGCGCGGGCCGCGCGGGCGGCCCAC
>DASXDB010000212.1:0-8465 GCA_036490895.1 Gaiellaceae bacterium | reverse complement strand
TGACCGTTCGGACAGCGGTACTCGTAGAGCGGCACGGAAGCGGCAAGGCTAGCACCGGCCACCGCGTTAGCCTCGCTCGCGTGAGGCTCCTCGCCGTCCCGGCCGCGATCGTCGCGGCGCTCGTCCTCCCGGCCGCGGCGTTCGCCCACGCGACGCTGCTTCACACGACGCCCGCGAACGGCGCCGTGCTCGCCAAGGCGCCGACAGCGGTCACCGTCGTGTTCGACGACACCGTCCGCCTGGCGAAGGGAAACGCCGCGGTCGACAACGCGACGCAGCGCTCGGTGCTCGCCGGCAAGGCGAGCGTGCGCGGGCGGACGCTGACGATCCCGCTGAAGCCACTGGCCGGCGGTGCGTACAGCCTGCGCTGGAGCATCGTCTCCGAGGACGGCCACCGCGAGGAAGGCGTGCTCGCGTTCGCCGTCGGCGAAGGCAGTGCCTCGCCAACGTCCGTCCTCGGCGCGTCGGTCCCGCTGACCTGGAGCGACATCCTCCTTCGGTCGCTGTACTACCTCGGCGTGCTCGCAGGCGGCGGGTTCGCCGTCTTCGCGCTCCTCGGGCGGCGCGTCCTCGGGCCTGCACTGCAACGGCCGCTCTCGCACCTCCTGTTCTTTGCGCTCCTCCTCGCGTTTCTCGGCGGGAGCGGCATCCTCCACGCCGCTCCGCCGGGCACGCGGTTCGCGTTCGTGCTGAAGATCGCGCTGACCACCTCTCTCGCGGGCGGCGCTGCAGCGGCGCTCGCCCCCACCCTGCCCCAGCTCCTGCCCGTTGCGTACGCCGCGGCGCTCGCGTTGCTCGCCGCACCGACGCTCTCAGGGCACGCGCTCGACCGTGACCAGCCTCGGGCCTTGTCGGTAATCGTCGACCTCGCACACATGTCTGCCGCGGCGGTCTGGCTCGGCGGCCTGATCGCCGTCGTCTACGCGGTACCCCGCGCGACCGCAGATGACGCGACGCGGCGCGCCGCGGTCGCGCGGTTCTCGACCGCGGCGCTCGTCGCCGTGATCGTGCTCGGCGCCAGCGGAATCGCGCGCGCGATCACCGAGCTGTCCAGCGTCTCGCAGCTCTGGTCGACCTCGTACGGTCGCGCGCTGCTCGTGAAGACCGCCATCTTCGTGCCGCTCCTCGGCGTCGGCTGGCTGAACCGCACGGTGCTCATGCAGGTCTACGTGCGCGTCCGGAGGTCGGCGCGCGTGGAAGTGATCGCGATCGTGGGGATCGTGGTCGCGGTCGCGATCCTGACGGAGCTCGCGCCGGGAAGAAAGGCGGCGCAGTCGCTCGCGGCGGCGCCTCCGGCCGCGGCGCTTCCACCCACGCTCCCACCGCGCGATGCCGTCGTCGACGCCCGCGAGCTCGGGTCGCTCGCTGTCGCGGTCGGCCGCGAGCCGAAGCGGACGACCGTGACGATCATCGGGCCTGACGCGACAGGCGTCGACGGTCGCGACGTCCGCGTGAACGGCGTGACCGCGACGTCGTGCGGATCCGGCTGCTACGGCGCTCCGTCATCGGGCCGCGGGCCGCTGATCGTCTCGATCGGCAACCGGAACCTGACGTTCGACTTGCCCGCGACGGCTCCCGACGCGACCGCGACCCTCGGGCACATCACGCGGGCGTATCGCGCGTCGCGCACCATCGTGTTCGACGAGACGCTTGCGTCGTCGCCCACGAACGCGCAGACGACGCGCTTCACGGTCGTCGCGCCGCACCGGCTCTCGTACCAGACGCGCGGCGGCGGGCCGGGTGCGATCGTGATCGGCACACGCCGTTGGGATCGCTCAGTCGCCAAGGCACCGTGGCAGCCGACGTCGCAGACACCGCTCGACGTCACGGAGCCGTACTGGACGCAGCCGACCAACGCCCACCTCGTCGGCCGGGACACGATCACGTTCCTCGACCGGCGGATCCCGGCGTTCTTCCGGCTGACGTTCAAGGGCACGCATCCGAGGGTCTCCCACATGACCGCGGCGGCGCATTTCATGACCGACCGCTACGTCGGGTTCGACGTGCCTGCCGTCGTCTCGCCGCCGTCGCGGTAGCGCTGGGCTTCCTCGCCGACGAGCTCGAGGAAGCAAGGCGCATCCTCGAACGCCGCCAGCCCGCCCGGCGAGCCACCCGGCCGCCGTGACCTGCGAAGCGGCGAACGCCGCGCCGTCGCGAGCACGCCCGCGGCCCCGACGAGCCCGCCGATTGCGAACGAGCGCAACCGCGTGCGGCGACTGTCGCCTTCCACGCGACTAGCTTAGTGCCGTGCGCATCGTCACTCTCGGCGATCTCCTGCTCGACGTCGTCGTCCGGCTCGACACCGAGCTCGTTCGTGGCGACGACCAGCCCGCGCACGCGAGCACCGGCCCCGGCGGCCAGGCGGCGAACGTCGCGGCCTGGGCCGCCGCCCTCGGAGCAGACGCCTCGTTTGTCGGCCGAATCGGGGCGGACACGACCGGTGAGCTCGTTCTGCGCGGGCTTGCGCGCCTCGGCGTGTCGCACCGCGGCCCGGTCGCGGGGCGCACCGGCGTCGTCGTCTCGATCGCCGCCTCGGCCGACCGGACGATGGCCTCGGACCGCGGCACGGCCCCGGAGCTCGCAGCCGACGACCTCGAGCCGGCGTGGTTCGATTGCGACGTGCTCCACGTCTCCGGCTACGCGCTTCTCTGCGAACCGATCGCGACGGCAGCGGCCGCCGCGGCGGGCCACGCTCGCGCGCACGGCGCGACGGTCACGCTCGACGTCTCTGCGTGGACGCTCGTCGACGACGCGTTCCGGGCGCGGGCCGCGGGACTCGCACCGGAGGTCGTCTTCGCGACCGAGCGCGAGCAGGAGGCGCTCGGCGCGCTCGACACGCGGTGGGTACTGAAGCGCGGAGCGCGCGGCCTGCGCGTCGACGGCGCCGACTACCCCGCGGCCGAGGTCGAGGTCGTCGATGCGACGGGTGCGGGTGACGCGCTCGCTGCAGGCTTCCTCGTGGGCGGGCCCGAGCTCGGCATGACGACGGCGGCGCGCTGCTGCGCGCAGATGGGAGCGATGCCGTGATTCGCGTCGCGGAGGAAGTGCGCGGCGCGAGCGCGGTCGTCGCGCTCGAGACGACGCTCGTCGCGCACGGGTTCCCGCCGGGCGAAGGCGTCCAGGTCGGGTTGGCGTCCGAGGCGGCGGTGCGCGAAGGCGGGGCCGTGCCGGCGACGATCGGCGTGCTCGACGGCGAGATCGTCGTCGGGCTCACGGCAGAGGAGCTGCACCGCTTCGGCGCGGACGCGCGGAAGCTCGGGCCGCGCGACATCGCGGCCGCCGTCACGCAGCGCGCCGTCGGCGCGACCACGGTCGGGGGCACGCTCGCGGTGTGCCGCTCGGCCGGGATCAAGGTGATGGCGACCGGCGGGCTCGGCGGCGTGCACCGCGGCTGGCCGACGCCGCCTGACGTGTCGGCGGACGTGCAGGCGCTCGCGTCCGCCAAGGTGCTGGTCGTCTCGTCCGGGGTCAAGTCGCTGCTCGACGTCCCGGCGACGTCCGAGCTGCTCGAGACGCTCGGTGTCCCGGTCATCGGGTACCGAACCGACGATCTACCGCTGTTCTACGCGGCGCACGGCGGGCCGCCTGTGTCGGCGCGCGTCGAGAGCGCTGCGGAGGCCGCCGGGCTCGCCCGCGCCCACTGGGAGATCGGCGGAGGCGGGCTGCTCATCGGCCGTCCCCCGGACGAGAGCCTCGACGACGCCGAGCCGCTGATCGAGCGCGCTCTCGCCGAGGCCGGCGCGCAGGACGTGCGCGGCCAGGCGGTGACGCCGTTCGTCCTCTCGTACCTGCATCGCGAGAGCGGCGGCCGGACGCTCGCGGCGAACCGCGCCCTGATCGTCGGCAACGCACGGCTCGCGGGCGAGATCGCCTCAGCGATCGAGTAGCCAGGCTCCGGCTTCCTGCACCAGCCGGTCGTCGACGTACATGCGTCCACCCGTGCGAAGGTCCTTGACGATGTCCCAGTGGATCGCGCTCTCGTTGGTCCCGCCGATGAACGTGTACGACCGGCCGAGCGCGAGGTGGATGGTGCCGTCGATCTTCTCGTCGAAGCCGACGTTCTTCATGAACCGCTGGATGCCGGGGTTGCAGCCGATGCCGAGCTCGCCGAGGCGGCGTGCGCCCTCGTCGGTGTCGAGCGTCTGGAGCAGGAAGCCCTCGTTGACGTGCGCCGAGGCGTCGACGACGCGGCCGTCCTCGAACACGAGCCGGACGCCTTCGACCTCGGTGCCGTACAACACGGCCGGGAACTCGCCGAACTCGATCACGCCGTTCGCCGAGTCCTCGAGCGGCGAATAGAACACCTCGCCCCCGGGCATGTTTACGTGCCCGTCGTCGACCGACCCGGTCCGTCCGGCGAGCGACATCGTCAGGTCGGTTCCGGCAGCCTCGATCCGCACGTCGCCGGCCGCGTCGAACAACTCCGCGATGCGGCGCATGCGCGCTTCCTCAGCGTCCCAGTCGAGTAGCACCGCGGTGAAGATGAACTCCTCGTACTCCTCGAAGCTCATGCCCGCCTCGTCCGCGAGCGCCTGCGTCGGCCACTCGGCGATCACCCAGGGGATCTCGAGCGCCATCGTCCGCCGCCGGAGCGGCGCGATCATCTGCTCGAGGGCCGCCAGACGCTCTTCCGGCAGGTCCGCTCCTTCGTGCGCGCCCTCCGGGCAATAGATCGTGATCACGCCGTCGACGGCCTCCCAGATGTGCCGCTGGATCGGCGCCGGCACGCGAAGCACCTCCACCGGCGCCTCGCGGGCGAACGGCCCGCCGAACTGCTCGAACTGCAGCTGCAGGATCGGATACGCGCCCTTCCGCGCGATCTGCTCGACCACCGCGTCGATCAGCGGCCGGCCGAGGTGGTTGCCGCGAACGGCCACCTGCCAGCCGGCCTGGACGCCCAGCGACCGCTCGACAAGCAGCCTGGCGTACTCGTCGATCCGAGGGTCGCGCCGCAACAAGGGGTTTCTACCTCGGCGGGCGTGTCCCCGACAACTGAACTTTCGTACTACTCGAGCGCGCGAAGGAAATCTTCGACGTCGAGTGCAGGCAGCGTCTCGATGCGCGTCGAGCCCCGGGCGGCGAGGGCGACCGACACCTTCGCGACGGTGGCGACGTCGGGAGCCTCGACGACGTTGACGAAGTCGAACTCGCCCAGCGTCGCCCACTGATGCAGCACCTTGCAGCCGAGCTCGGCGATGTCCTCGTTGACCTGGCGAAGGCGCTCAGGATTCGACTTGAGGGTCTGGACGCCCTGCTGAGTCAGTGTCGACAGGAGGATGTAAAGCGGCATCGGGCGCGGACCTTACTGCACGAGCGGCCTGGTCGACATAGAGAAGCGCACCGCCGAGGAAGAGCAGCGGGCTGAGCACGAGATCGGAGAGAAAGACGGCGGCGCGCTGGCCGTTGTCGCCCTGCGTGTGGAGGAGCGCGCTGAGCGTGTTGGCGGCGACCCCGACGACGACCACGAGCGCGGCGAGCGAACCGAGCGCGTGCACGTAGTCGGCCGTGCCGAGACGGCGCCCGCGCTCCAGCGCCTCGCGGAGCCGGAGGCGCTCGACCATGGCGGCGGGAACCGCAAGACCGATGAACGCGAGCCAGGCGACGCCGAGAAGATTGAGCGAGATCGCGCGGAGCGCCGGGAACGGCACCCAGATCAGCGTCGCGACCGCGACGGCGGTCACGGTCACGCGCGCGTCGAGGATGACCCGGCAGGCCCACAGGTAGCCGATGACGAAGAGCGGCGCACAGGCCCAGTAGATGAGCATCTGCACCGCGATGTGCTGGCGGATGCTCAGCTGGTCGGCCACCGCGAGCGGGATGCCGAGCGGCAGGACGCGCCAGAAGCTGTTGCCGTAGGCGCGGATCGTCTCGGCGACGAGCTGCCCGACCGTGCGGGTCTCGGGCGGCAGCGGCGGCGGCAGCTCAGGCACGTGCGAGCTCCTCGAGGAGCGGTGACAACGCGACGCGAAGCGCGTCGAGCGCGTCGTCGACACGCCACCGGTCGCGGTCCGCTTCGGCAACCGGGTTCGATACGGCACGAAGCTCGAGCGCCGGGATGCCGGCGAGCGCAGCGGCGCGCAGAACGCCGAACCCCTCCATCGCCTCGACTTCGCAGGCGCCGCCGCCGCCCACGCGGCCCGTCGTGCCGATCGGCAGCACGTGCGCGTCGGGCAGGGCTCGGCGTGCACGCGCGAGGAGCTCGCGGTCGGCCGGCACGCGCTCGACGCGCGGGATGCGCGCGAGCGGGTCGATGACGTCGCAGTAGACCGCTTCCGAGCCGAGCACGACCGACGCGTGCGCCAGACGCTGCGCGCCGGCGATGCCGACCTGCAGGATCGCCGTCGGCGCGTCGTCGACGATCGCACGCGACGTCGCGAGCGCCGCCTCGACCGGGCCGATCCCGCAGACGACCGTCCGGACCGGCGCGCCATCCACGAGTGCCGCCTCGAACGCGGTGGCGGTGACGACCAGGAGCACGAGCGCACCGTATCTCTGGTACCAGGTACTTCGTGAGGTACGTCGTGCCGATCGTGGCGGTGCTTGTGCTCACGGGCTGCGGCGGCTCGTCACGCACGCTCGCCACCGGCGGTGCACCGTCACTTTGAACGACGTCGCAGGCGTGATCAGCCTGTCGGGGGAGCTCGAGCTGCCGACCTCCGAGCTCGACGCGATCGGCGCCGCTCCGAAGATCAGTGTGCCGTTTCTGTTCGTCGGCTCGGAGGACGACGGCTACGTGCTCGGCTCGCAGGCGCGGCGGCTGACGCGCGCGGTCGGCTCGAAGGACAAGCAGGTGCACATCTTCAGCGGCGCGTACCACGGCTGGGACCTGCTCGACGTCGCGCCTTACCGCGCGCGGGTCGAGTCGCTGCTGCTTCGCTGGATCACGCAGCGGCCGCGGTAGCCGCCGGCCGCGTGAACACGAGGTCGCCGTTCTGCGCGTCGACCCGGATCGTGTCGCCCTCGCCGAAGTCGCCTTCGAGTAACCGGAGCGCGAGCGGGTTCTCGAGCATCCGCTGGATCGCCCGCTTCAGCGGCCGGGCGCCGTAGGTCGGGTCCCACCCGGCATCGCCGATCGTCTGCTTCGCGTCCTCGGTCAGCTCGAGCGTGAGCGCGCGGTCGGCTAGGCGCTCGCGCAGTCGTTCGAGCTGCAACTCGACGATCTCGCCGAGCTGCTCGCGCGACAGCGCCTTGAACTCGACGATCTCGTCGATCCGGTTCAGGAACTCGGGGCGGAAGTGCTCGCGCATCGACTCGGCGGTGCGGATGTTCGAGGTCATGATCAGCACCGCGTTGCGAAAGTCGACCGTGCGGCCCTGCCCGTCGGTGAGGCGGCCGTCGTCGAGCACCTGCAGCAGCACGTCGAACACCTCGGTGTGCGCCTTCTCGATCTCGTCGAGCAGGATCACGCAGTACGGGCGGCGCCGTACCGCTTCGGTCAGCTGGCCGCCCTCGTCGTAGCCGACGTAGCCGGGTGGCGCACCGACCAGGCGCGAAACGGTGTGACGCTCCTGGTACTCCGACATGTCGATGCGCACCATCGCGTGCTCGTCGTCGAACATGAACTCGGCGAGCGCGCGTGCGAGCTCGGTCTTGCCCACACCGGTCGGGCCGAGGAAGACGAACGAGCCGATGGGCCGGTTCGGGTCCTGGAGGCCGGTGCGCGCGCGCCGTAGCGCGTTGGCGACGGCGGAGACCGCCTCGCCCTGGCCGACGACGCGCTGATGCAGACGGTCCTCCATGTTGATCAGCTTCTCGGTCTCGCCTTCGAGCAGGCGATCGACCGGGATGCCGGTCCAGCGTGCGACGACCGCTGCGATGTCGTCCTCGTCGACCTCTTCCTTGACCATCGGCTCTGCCGGGCCTGCGTCACGCTCGGCGAGCTCCTGCTCGAGCGCCGGCAGCTCGCCGTAGCGGATCTCTGCGACGCGCTGCAGATTGCCCTCGCGTTCCGCGCGCTCGGCCTCCATGCGCAGCTCGTCGATTCGGCGCGTCGCGTCCTTGACGCGCTCGAGCGCCTCCTTCTCCTTCGCCCAGCGTGCAGCCAGCCCGTCGCGCTCCTCACGAGCCTCGACCAGCGCGCGTTCCACCGGCTCGCGGACGTCGTCGCTCTCCTTCGCCATCGCGGTGAGCTCGATCTCGAGCTGCACGACGCGGCGGTTCGCCTCGTCCAGCTCGAGCGGGCTCGAGTCGATCTCCATGCGGAGACGCGACGCTGCCTCGTCGACGAGGTCGATCGCCTTGTCGGGCAGGAACCGGTCGGCGATGTAGCGGTGACTGAGGACGGCGGCCGCGACCAGCGCGGCGTCGCGGATCCGCACGCCGTGGTGCGCCTCGTAGCGCTCCTTGAGCCCGCGCAGGATCGCGATCGTGTCGGCAACGGTCGGCTCGCCGACGAACACCGGCGCGAAGCGGCGCTCGAGCGCGGCGTCCTTCTCGATGTGCTTGCGGTACTCGTCGAGCGTCGT
>DASXDB010000211.1:0-16541 GCA_036490895.1 Gaiellaceae bacterium | reverse complement strand
TCGTCCGCGCGGAGGCCTGCTCCGCGTCCGCGAGTTCATCATGAAGGACGCGTACTCCTTCGACCGCGACGAGAAGAGCGCGTACGAGTCGTTCGAGCGCAACCGCGCCGCGTACCACGTGATCTGGGAGCGGTGCGGCGTCGAGGCGCAGGAGGTCAAGGCCGAGAGCGGGATCATGGGCGGCGACCTGACGTACGACTTCCTTGCACCGTCCGGGTCGGGCGAGAACACGCTCGTCCGCTGCGAGAACGGGGACTACGCCGCCGATGCGGAGGTCGCACGTGGCATCCCCCGCACGCCCGACCTGCCCGCAGCGCTCGGTGCGCCCGAGGAGATCGAGACGCCCGGTGTGACGACGTGCGAGGCGCTCGCCGAGTTCCTGTCCGTCGACCTGGCTGCGACGTCGAAGGCGATGCCGGTGACCACCGAGGACGGGCGCGTGGTGCTCGCCCTGATCCGCGGCGACGACCGCCTGTCCGACTCGAAGCTACTCTCCGCCCTCAAGGTCGGCTCCCGTCCTTCGACGGACGAGGAGATTCGATCGGCGTTCGGCGCCTCGGGAGGCTCACTCGGCCCGGTCAGGTTCAGCGGTGAGGTGGTCGCCGACGAGACGCTGCGCGACGGCCAGTTCGTCGCCGGCGCGAACAAGGACGGGTTCCATCTCCGCGGCGTCGAGGCAGGCCGCGACTTCGAGCCACGGTTCGCCGACCTCCGCGAGCCGATCGAGGGCGACCGCTGCCCCGAGTGCGGCGGTGCGCTCACGTTCGAGACGGCGATCGAGGTCGGGCACATCTTCTATTTCGCCGACAAGTACAGCGACGGCCTCGACGCCACGTTCCTCGACGAGGACGGCCAGGAGAAGCCGCTCCTCGGCGGCAGCTACGGGATCGGCCCGGGCCGCGTGATGGCGGCGATAGTCGAGCAGAGGCACGACGAGCAGGGAATCGTCTGGCCGCGGTCCGTCGCCCCGTACGATGTGCACCTCGTGGTGCTGAAGGGCGCGGAGGAGATCGGCGAGCAGGCTGCCGCCGCCCTCGACGGGGCGGGGCTCGACGTCCTCCTCGACGACCGCGACCTCCGTCCGGGCGAGAAGTTCGCGGACGCGGATCTGATCGGGATCCCGGTCAGGGTCACCTCAGGCAGGAAGAGCCTGGAAGACGGCCTGGTCGACGTGCGCGACCGGGCGAGCGGCGAGGAGCGGCGTGTGAACGTTGCCGACTTGGGCAAGGAAGTCCGGTAATGGCCCGGCGCAGGCGCTACGCAGCGGAGCCGTTCGGCCCGGCGGTCGAGCGGTTGATGAACGAGACGGGTGTCACCTACCGCGCGCTCGCCGCGAAGACGAACTTGTCGGCGGGGTACCTGAACCACCTCGTGCACGGGAACCGTCCGGTGCCGTCCAACGACGTCGTCGAGACCCTCGCGCACTCCCTCGACGTGGAGCCGGAGTTCTTCCGGGAGTACCGGCTCCGAGTGATCACCGAGAAGCTCGAGGCGATGCCCGACCTGGTCGACAGGCTTTACAAACGCCTTAACGGCTGAGCCTAACCCGCCCTTTGCAGGGTCGTCTTAGATCATGAGCCGGTGGGGTCCCGGCAAGCGACCACTGGGGGGTTAGGGGCCCCACCGCTCGCTTGACGAGCGGAAGGGAGCCGGCTCAGCCTGGCGCGAGGTTTCGCTGCCAACTGACGGAGAACGCGCGTCCGTCGGAGCTCGCGTCACCGGGCAGTGCGCCGACGCCGTCACCGAGCGGGTCGCCGAGACCGAAGAGTGGATCGAGGCTCCCGTGCGAGATCAGCTCGATCGCGCTGGCGGTCCAGGCCGGGTCGGTGAGCGTTCCGGGGTGCGCGTTGCCGATCGCGGCGATGCTCGAGAAGGTGACGGTGCCGAAGTTCGTCAGCGGCACGGGCCGGCAGTGGCCGGTGGACGAGCAGTCGGACGGCGCCTCTGCGATCCACTCGGCGGAGCCGGTGTCGAGTTCCTGCGTCGCCGTCAGAACCTTCGAGAACCGCGTGTGGCGGGTGATGTTCTTCAGCGAGAAGACGATCCTCTGCCCGTTCACGAGCACGGCGGCGCTGACCGTGTCCCCGGCCCTGATCGTCAGTGGGATCCTCACCGACGAGGCCGGGACGAGCTCCCACCAGGCGTAGTACGCCGGAACCTTCGTCGCGCCGTCGCAATCTGCTCCGGTGCCGAGCTGCTCGAGCGAGCTCGACGACGGGTCGTACCCGCCGAGCCCGACCCAGAACGCGGCCGACGAGACGCGAGAGACCGTGCAGGCGCTCTTCGGAATCCGCCACGTCGCGGTCACGTCCGTGAACGCGGCCGGGGCCGCGGGGTCGGGAGAGATCGCGGCGTATCCCGACCAGTTCGAGCTGATCTCGGGCGTCACCGCCGCGGTGCGCGCGCCGAACACGCGCGAGGATGAGCTCGCCGTCGCAGTCCCGCCCGCTGCTGCAGCGAGCGCGAGGACGGCGCACGACACGAAAAGGACACGCACCGGAGCACGGTAGCCGCGGGCCGCTGTGTCGCGCCTAAGATTTGCGGATGTCGTACGACGAGGAGCTTGCGCGTCGATCCCGGCGAGTCGTCGGCGCTGGTGCGCGACACCGCGGCGTACCCGATGGAGATGCGCGGCCGGAGCATGGATGGGTGGCTTCGGGTCGACGCCGAAGACGTCGCCGACGACGGAGCGCTCCGCGAGTGGGTCGACCGCGGAGTCGGTTACGCGCGCTCGCTGCCGCCCAAGAAGCGCGCGTAGGTGCTCACGAGGGATCGTGGTCGGTGTCGCGCCGGACCAGGCTGCCGGGCTCGAGCGTCTGGGTCGAGAGCAGGCTCTCGACGATGCCCTGACCGACCTTGAGCGCGTTGTCGACTGCGGACTGCGCCCGCTCACCGTCCCCGACGGCGAGCGCGAGCTGGGCGACGGTCAGGTTCTGCACGACGTCGTCGTGCAGCTCGTACGCACTGGCCTCTCGCAGCCGCCGCTCGGCGTCCGCCCGGAGCCCTTCCTCGGCGCCGAGGTCGAACAGCAGCTGCTGGATGGTCAGGCCGAACAGGCCGACGATCAAGACGAGCAGGCCGCCGCCGCGCCACTGGCTCGACGGGTAGTAGGGCGCGCCGATCACGACGATCGGCAGCCAGTACGCGACGAGCATCGCCGCGAGCACGATCAGGAGCTGCACCCGGTCCCCGTAACAGGCAACCCACAGCGTCGGTAACAGGAAGAGCGCGCCGTAGCCGGACAGGCTTCCCCCTTGACCCTCGCGCAGGAGCGCGATCGAGAGGACGATCGCAAGTGGCACGGCAACGGTGGCGATCCCCGGCAGCCGCTCCCACGGGGCGAGCACCCCCGACGCCAAGGCGAGCGCTGCGACGGCTGCTGCAGCCGCGAAGTACGCCCAGTGACGCGGCGCGTCGGTGAGGAACAGCACGAATCCGATCAGCAGGATCGCGACGAACGGCGCGCCCCTCCGAGCAAGGCCTAAAGGGGCGAACGGCGCTCTGCCCGAGACTGCGATCACGCCGTCAGCTCCGCCAGCCGCGCCACGACCGTCTCCGGTGCGACGCCCTTCACGAGCACGTCGCTGGCTCCGGCGGCGAGCGCCGCCTCCCGCACCTCGGCGGCCGTGAAGCCCGAATAGACGAGCGTCTTCAGCTGGATCCCCGCCGCCCGGATCTCGGTCAGCACCTGCAGGCCGTCGAGCACCGGCATGCTCAGGTCGAGCAAGAGTAAGTCGGGGCGCTCGGACCGGACGAGCGCGAGCGCCTGCTCGCCGTCTGCGGCTTCCCCAACGACCTTCATGCGGCCGTCTACCTCGATGAGGACTCGAAGGAGGACACGGATGCCTTCATTGTCGTCGGCGATGACGAGGCGCGGCGCCACCGACCGAGCGTACTCGGGGATCTCCCGAACGGGAAGATCCCCGACCGCTTGCTACGGTCTCGATGTCGCGGGGCGTGGCGCAGCCTGGTTAGCGCGCTAGTCTGGGGGACTAGAGGTCCCGAGTTCGAATCTCGGCGCCCCGACTCGGAAGCCGTGCAACGATTGCGCGATGCCGTTCACGCGCCGGAACATCAAGAAGGACCTGGAGGACATCGGCGCCGTCTTCGACGGCCCTCCGGATCTGGAGTTCCGGGCCGCGACGAAGCCGCTCGGGCTCGAGCATGCCGCCCTGAGCTACCAGCGTGTCCCGCCGGGCTACCGCTTTCCGTACGGCCATACCCACGCGACGCAGGAAGAGGTGTACGTGATCGTGCGTGGGAGCGGGCGGATGAAGATCGACGACGAGATCGTCGATCTCGCGGAATGGGACGCCGTTCGGGTCCCGCCCGGTGCGTGGCGCGGCTACGAGGCCGGCCCCGACGGCCTGGAGATCCTCGTCGTCGGCGCCCCGAACCTCGGCGACGACCCGCGCGGGGACGTCGACGGTCGGCGCGACTGGTGGAGCGACTAGGTCTCGACGTATCTCTCGAGCGGTCTCGGCCGTTGGTCCGGGGACGCAGCAGAAGGGAGGTACGAACGATGTTCGGGACCGCAACCGTCGGGCCGCGGTTCGGCGTGAGCTGGCTCGTGACGATCTACCTGATCGCCGGCGGCATCGTCGCCGCGACGCACAACTACTGGTCGAACCTCCACACCGTGAAGACGGTCGCCTCGGCGATCCTCGCGACCGTGCTCTGGCCGTTGATCCTGCTCGGCATCAACCTGCACATCCACTGACGCACGCGAGCCGGCGAGACCGACGGTCGCGCGGCGCGAATGTTCGCCGCGCGACCGTAACTCCGGGTCGCTACGCCTGCGGCGCGATGCCGAGGATCTTGATCCACCAGTCGCGCTCGCGCAGGCGAAGCGCGTCCTTCATGCCGGAGCGGCGCGCGCGCTGCTCCTCACGATGCGGTGAGTCGTCCTCGACCGTGGCTGCGACGGCGACCTCGCTGCCGTTGTGCCCTCTCAGTTCGTGAATGCGCTCGACCGCGTCGATCGCCTTCTCACGCCGAAGCACTTCGGCCTCGCGCGCGGAGATCTCGGCTTCGCGACGCTCGAGCTCGCGCACGTCGATCGCCGAGAGAAGGGCCATCGCCACATCGTTGTGGCGATTCGCGGACGAAAGTTCGAATGCGGTTGCGGTCATGGGCGTGCCCCTTTCAGGACTCCCGGCGGCCGCAACGCCGACGTGATGTTCCACCACTCTACGGACGCACCCGTCATTCGTCCGACACTCGTTCGAGTGATTCTTCGCCGGGTTTCCCTCCGTCGAGTGACGCCTGAACCCCGCGGTGCGACGAGAACCGCCGGTGATGAGAAGGCTTCTCGTCCTGGCCGGTTGCACCGTGCTCCTCACCGGCTGCGGCGCCGCGAGCGACGTCTCGAACCTCGTGACGTCGACGCCGAACAGCGCGGCGCTCGCAGTCGCGGAGACGAACGTCCAGGACGGCAACACTGCGATGTCGGCGTACTTCGCCACGAACGGAAGCTATGCGGGCGCGACGACCACCTCGCTCCGAGCGATGCAACCCGGGCTGAGCCCGACCGTCACCGTCGCTGCCACGGCGGACAGCTACTGCATCGAGAGCGTGGTCGACGGTGTCACCGCGAGCGTCCGGGGGCCGGGCAGCGCGGCCCCCGGGCCAGGTGCCTGCTAGAGCGAGCGGACAGCGTCCTCGAGCTGCGCGTGCAGCGAGCGCGTCACGTACACCGCCCAGGGGTGCGGCGGTGTGCCCCCCGTGTAGCCGACGACGGGGATGCCCTTCGAGTGGGCATACCACGCCTCCATCGACGTTCCCTCGTCGGGCGCAGTGAACGCGGCGAGCACGACATCGCACGAGTCGATGTCGGCGAGGTCGCCTTCGACGATCTCGGCCTCGTGCGCGACCGTCCCGCCGCGGAAGTCTCGCCGCATCGGATCCACGACCTCCAGGCCGGCCGCCCCGAGAAGCTCGACGGCGCGTGCGCGGTACTCGTCCGCGAAGGGCGGGCCGGCGAGGTAGACGCGCTTCACGCGCCTAGACTAGAGCGCATGGAGCACGAGTTCGTCGCGCTGGGGCATGCGGGAAGCGACGCGTACGCCGGCCTCGAGACGTTCCCCAACCCCGGCGTCGAGCGCGTCGAGATGGTGAGCGACGAGCTGACCGCGTTCTGCCCGATCACCCACCAGCCGGACTTCTACACCGCGACCATCGCCTACGAGCCCGGCGACCTGTGCCTCGAGTCGAAATCGCTCAAGATCTACCTGTCGCGCTTCCACGATCAGGGCGTGTTCTGCGAGGCGCTGGCCGTCCAAATCCGGGACGACGTCGCCGAGGCGCTCGAGGTCGACCGGGGCCGCGTGCACGTGAACCTCCGCCAGAAGGCCCGCGGCGGGATCACGATCACTGCTTCCGTCTAGGAAACAGTCCGGACGGCCCATTGTCCGTCGGGCCTGGGTGGTAGATGATCCTCAGTCGAACCCCCCGTCATGCGGCTTTTCCTACTCGGCCTGGTGGTTGCGCTCGTCGTGCCCGCGAATGCGGTCGCGGGCGGCCGCGTGTCCGCGTTCTACTACCCGTGGTACGGCACCGCGGCAGCCGACGGGTCGTACCAGCACTGGTCGCAGGACGGGCACGCGCCGCCGAACGACATCGCGTCATCGTACTACCCCGCGATCGGCCTCTACTCGTCGTCGGACGCGCTCGTGATCGACGCGCAGATGAACGAGATCCGCGCGGCGGGGATCGACGAGATCGCCGTGTCGTGGTGGGGGAAAGGCTCTCCCGAAGACCTGCGCCTGCCGACGATCGCCGCCGCAGCGAGCAAGCGGGGGATCCTCGTCGCCGCGCATATCGAGCCGTATCTCGGACGGACCGTCGAGTCGATCGCGAGCGATATCGCCTACCTCGCCGGGCGATACGGGATCAGGACGTTCTACATCTATCAGCCGTTCGATTTCGCACCGAGCGACTGGGCGGACGACCACCCGATGCTGCATCCCGTCCCCGACATCACGGTCTACGCGCAGACCGCGCTTGCCGGGGCTGCAGCGGCTGCCCGGTTCGACGGTGTCTACACGTACGACATCGTCACCTACGGTGGCAATACCTTCCACCGGCTCTGCGCGGAAGCGCACGCGCTGCAGTTGCTATGCGCTCCGTCGGTCGGCCCTGGCTACGACGCGAAGCGCGGCAGCGGCGACCCGGTCGTCAAGCCGCGCAGGCGCGGACAGACCTACGACGCGATGTGGCGCGCGGCGCTCATGAGCGGTGCGGACAACATCACGATCACGTCGTTCAACGAGTGGCACGAGGGAACGCAGATCGAGCCGGCCATCGCCCGCCGGCGCGCGCGCTATCGGTACCTCTCGTACGACGGCGCGTGGGGGCTCCACGGTGTCGCCGCGGAGAGCGCGTACCTCGTGCGGACGCGCTACTGGTCGGACGTCTTCCACAAGACGCCGCCCGCGCAGCCGAAGACCAGCGCGTCGTAGACAGCGTCATCGTCCACGCGGCGCAGCTGAGGGTGCGCGCGATCGACGATCGCGTCCGGCCACCGGTCGAGACCGAGCGCCGCGGCGCCGGCGGCTGCACCGGCCGTAAGGAGCGCGTCGGTCGGGATGACGCCGCGCCTCCCCGTCTGGCGGCGAGCGATCCCCTCGAGCTCTCGCAGCTCCTCGAGCGGATCGATGCGGACGTTCGAGTCGCTGCCGATGCACAGCCCGATGCCACGGTGCAGCACGCGCGCGACCGGCAGGAACCCGTCCCCGAGGTTCGCCTCCGTCGTCGGGCACACGCAGATCCGTGCGCCTGCGGCGGCGAGGAGGTCGAGCTCGCGCCCGTCGGCGTGCGTCGCGTGCACGACCGTCGTCCGCGGGCCGAGGCAACCGGTCTCGTCGAGCAGCTCGATCGGCCGCAGGCCGGTCTCGGCGATGCATCCCTCGATCTCGCGCGGCTGCTCGTCGGCATGCACGTGGAGGGGCAGGTCGTTCGCCGCGGCGTAGGCGCCCAGCTGGCGAAGCGCGTCGGGCGGGCAGGCGCGGACGGAGTGCGGGGCGATCCCGACGCGGATGTCCTCTGCGCGTAACGCCTCCACCTGGCGGAGGTAGTCGGCGATCGACGCCTGTCTGAATCGATCGACGCCGCCGCGGAGGTAGCAGGCGTACAGGAGCACGAACAGGACGCCCGCCTCGGCCGCCGCCTCGGCCGCTGCGCGGGCCTCCGCGAGCCCCAGGTAGTGGAACTCGCCGACCGCGGTGAAGCCGTTCGCACGCAGCTCGCGGTAGACCTCGACGTACTCGCGGCGGATCTCCTCGACGGTGAGGGATCCCGCGAGCGCGAGCATCCCGTCGCGCCAGGCCCAGAAGTCGCCGCCGCGGTCGCGGCCGCGTAGGGCGCGCTGAAAGGCGTGGCAATGCGCGTCGACAAAGCCCGGAATCTGCATCGGCATATCCTGTCAGTGTGCGGAGCCGGATCCCGAATGCGCTGACGATCGGCCGGATCGTCCTGATCCCGGTCTACGTGTGGCTGATCACGACCTGCGACGGCGGACGCTCGTGGCCGGCCGGGATCGTCTTCGGCGTCGCAGGGGTGACCGACCAGGTCGACGGCTATCTCGCGCGGCTCTGGCACGTCGAGTCGCCGTTCGGCAAGATCGCCGACCCACTCGCCGACCGGCTGATGATCGACGCCGCGGTGATCCTGCTCGTCCACGCCGACCGCCTGCCCTGGATTGCGCTGCTGATCCCGGCTCGCGATCTGGTCGCCCTGGTGGGCACGCCGATCCTGATGGGACGCGGCTACGAGTTCCGCGTCAACCTGCTCGGCAAGGCAGCGACGTGGCTTCTGTATTTGTCGCTCGGCTTCCTGATGGTGACGCACCGCGGCACGGACTGGCCGCTCGTCATCTTCTGGATCGGCCTCGCGCTCGCGTTCGTCTCGCTTGCCGAGTACGTGATCAAGGCGAAGCGCGAGGCCTTCGCGTGAAGGCGGTGGTCATGGCGGGCGGAGAGGGCACACGGCTCCGGCCGCTGACCTCGAACCAGCCGAAGCCGATGGTTCCGATCGTCGGCAAGCCCTGTATGGAGCACATCCTGGAGCTGTTGCGGGAGCACGGCTTCGAGGACGTGATCGTCACGGTCGCGTTCCTCCCGCAGGCGATCCGCACCTACTTCGGAGACGGCACGAGCCTCGGGCTCAACATCCAGTACTCGGTGGAGGAGAGCCCGCTCGGCACTGCCGGCTCCGTGCGCCTCGCCTCCGACGCGCTCGACGAGACGTTCCTCGTGATCTCGGGCGACGCACTCTGCGACATCGACCTCCGCCGGATCGTCGAGTTCCACGAGGAGCAGGGCGCCGCCGTCACGATCGGCCTGAAGTCCGTCGAGAACCCGCTCGAGTTCGGGATCGTCGTCACCGACGAGGACGGCAAGGTCGAGCGGTTCCTCGAGAAGCCGTCGTGGGGGCAGGTGTTCTCGGACACGATCAACACCGGCATCTACGTGCTCGAGCCCGAGGTGCTGAAGCACGTGCCGACCGACCGGCCGTACGACTTCTCGAAGGAGCTGTTCCCGCTGCTGCTCGAGATGGGCCGCCCGATCTACGGCTACGTCTGCGAGGGCTACTGGCAGGACATCGGGAACCTCGACCAGTACCGGCAGGCGAACTTCGACGCGCTCGACGAGCGCGTCCGGCTCAACGTCCCGGGCTTGAAGATCCGCGGCGACGTGTGGATCGGCGAGGGCGTCGAGATCGACGACGTCGAGGGAGTGGAGGGGCCGGCGTTCATCGGCAACTACGCCCGCATCTCGCCCGAGGCGTCCGTCGGCCCGTACACGATCCTCGGTTCCGCGACCACGCTCCGCGAGCGCGGACGCATCTCGCGTTCGGTGGTCGATGCCTCGTGCTACATCGGCCGCAGCGCGGTCGTCGAAGGAGCGATCATCGGCCGCAACTGCGACATCCGGGCGCACGCACGCGTTCATGAAGGCGTCGCGGTCGGCGATCAGGTGACGATCGGCGACCAGTCCGTCATCTACCCAGGCGTCCGCATCTACCCCTACAAGGAGGTCGACTACGGGGCGCAGATCTTCGAGAGCCTCATCTGGGAGTCACGCGGAACGACGCGCGTCTTCGCCCAGGACGGCGTCGTCGGCCTCGTCAACGTCGATCTGACGCCGGAGATCGCCCTGCGCTTCGGCGCCGCGCTCGGCACCGCGTTGAAGCGCGGCGCACGCGTCGTCGCGAGTCGCGAGAGCGCGCCGGCCTACCGGATGATCAAGCGAGCGCTCATCTCGGGTCTCCACTCGACGGGCGTCAGCGTCGCCGACCTGCGCACGTTGCCCGCTCCGGTCGGGAAGCACCTGCTGAAGACGCAGGGCTACGACGCTGCCTTCCATGTCGGCGCGTCCACGACGGACCCTGAGGCCGTGCAGATCCGGCTCTTCGAGCGACCGGGCATCGCGCTGTCCGCGGAGATGCAGAAAGAGGTCGAGAAGCACTTCACGCGTCAGGAGCTTCGTCGCGTTCCGTTCGGCGACGTCGGCTCGATGAGCTACCCGGCGCGGGCGCGCGAGAGCTATGCGAGTGACCTGCTCGCCGACCTCGACGTGGACGCGATCAAGACCCGCGGCTTCCGCATCGTCGTCGACTACGGCTACTCGGCGGGAAGCTTCGTCCTGCCGCTCGTCCTCGGGCCGCTCGGAGTCGAGTCGATCACGTCGCACGCCTTCGAGTCGGACACGGGCTCCACGCCGGGTCGCCTGGCGGAGACGATCGACCAGGCGCAGCGGCTCGTCGCAGCCGTCAACGCCGACTTCGGCGCGGTCTTCGACCGTTCGGCGGAGCGGATCTACCTGATCGACGAGCGTGGGCGTGAGGTCCGCCCCGACCAGGCGCTGCTGCTCTACCTCAAGCTGCTCAGGGACGAGAGCGGCAAGGTGGTCGTCCCGATCACGGCGACGAGCCAGGTCGAGGAGGTCGTAGGCGGACGCTTCGAGGTGGTGCGGACACCGGCGACGCTCCCGGAGCTCACGCGCGGCGCTGCCGGAGACGGGGTGGTGTTCGCCGGCGCACCCGGCGGCGGCTACGTGTTCCCGGGGTTCCTGCCTGCCTACGACGCGATCGCCTCGCTCTGCAAGCTCCTCGAGCTGCTCGCACCGGTCGACGAGCCGCTCTCGAAGCTCGTGTCGGAGCTGCCGCGGCCGACGCTCGTCCATCGCCAGGTGCAGTGCCCGTGGGCGCTCAAGGGCGCGGTCATGCGCGTGCTCAACGAGCGGTACGCCGACGGCAACGTCGACACGACCGACGGGATCAAGATCTTCGACGCGCGGGGGTGGGTTCAGGTCCTGCCCGACGGCGACGAGCCGACGATCCATCTCTACGCCGAGGGCGAGACGCCCGCGGACTCCGAGGAGCTCGAGACGGAGCTCCGGACGCTCGTCACCGACCTGATCGAGCGGGAGGAGATCGGCGCGGCCCGCTGAACTGAGAAGCGACGAACCCTGAAGTAGAGGTTGACGGTTTTCGAGTCCTCTGCTGAAATCCCCTAGGCAGACCCCGACGAAAGGCGGCAGCGTGGAACCGCTACCCGATCTCGGCTCACTCTCGGAGAGCGAGCTGAAGTCCCTGATCGACGACCTCGAGCAGAAGGAGCACGAGGTCAGCTACCAGCGCCGCCTGCTCCACGGCAAGATCGACATCCTGCGCGCCGAGCTCGTCGCGCGCCTCCAGGTGACCGGAGGCCAGAGCGTCCTCGACCAGCTGGACGTCGACCGGCTGACCGCGATCCTCACGGGGAAGACCGCGCCGACTCCATGACGCAGGTGTACTGCAGCGAGTGCGGCTTCCAGAACCCGGAGTCCGCGAACTTCTGCGCGCGCTGCGGCGCGATGCTGCCGCGGGCCGAGCCCGTGTCCGAGGCAACGCAGTCGCTCACGCCCGAGGACGTCGTCGAGCTCACGGAGCACCACGAGCTCGGCCTCGAAGGCCCGGCGCTCGTCGTACGTGCGGGCGGCGGCAGGGCGGGGGAGAGCTTCCGGCCGGCCGGGGCGCGAACGCGGATCGGCCGATCCCCGGACTGCGAGATCTTCCTCGACGACGTCACCGTGTCGCGGAACCACGCCGTGCTCATCGACGAGGGCGGCCAGTTCGTGATCGAGGATCAGGGGTCGTTGAACGGCACCTTCGTCAATCGCAAGCGCATCGACCGTGCGCCGCTCCGCGAGGGAGACGAGCTGCAGGTCGGGAAGTACCGGCTGACGTTCATCGCATGACCTCGACGGTCCCTCAGCAACGCGAGCGGTTCCTGCGCATCGGCGAGGTCGTCCGCCGGCTCGGCGAGGCATTCCCGGACATCTCGATCTCGAAGATCCGCTACCTCGAGGACGAGGGCCTGCTCGCGCCGCGGCGGACACAGGGCGGCTATCGCCTCTTCAGCGAGGACGACCTCGAGCGGCTGCAGAAGATCCTGCGGCTGCAGCGCGACGAGTTCCTTCCCCTTCGCGTGATCAAGCACGAGCTCGACGCACCCGGCGCGAAGGAGCGGAAGCGCAAGCGCCCGACGGCGCTCGGGTCGGAGGAAGAGTCGATCACGCTCGACGAGCTGTGCGACCGATCCGGCGTGGCGCCGGAGCTCGCGAAGGAGCTCGAGGACTTCGGGTTGCTCGCGCCGCACGGCAGCGGCTCGTCGAAGCGGTACCCGGAGTCCGACGCCGACGTCGCCGCCACGTGCGCGCAGCTGGCGCGCTTCGGCGTCGCGCCGCGGAACCTGCGGACGTTCCGCACCGCCGCCGGACGCGAGGCGGCGCTGCTCGAGCAGCTCGTCGCGCCGGCGCTGCGGGGCAGGAACCCGGAGCGCCGCGCGCAGGCGCTCGGCGACCTGCACCAGCTCGCAGAGCTCGCCGGAGAGCTGTCGTCGCTGCTCTTCTGGCGCGACCTAAGAGACTTGGCCCAGTGAGCGTAGGCTTGACGGAGCTCAACAAAGAGCGCAGGCGGCGCCGGAGCGGGCAGTGACGGACTTGAAAGCGAAGGTGCGGGAGGTCCAGGACTTCCCGACGCCCGGCGTGGGGTTCAAGGACGTGACGCCGCTGCTGGCCGACCCCCAGCTCCTGCGCGAGACCGTGGGCGACCTCGCCGCGTGGGTGCGCTCGAAGGACGCCGACATCGTGCTCGGGGCGGAGGCGCGCGGCTTCTGGATCGGCTCCGCGATCGCGATCGAGGCGGGTGTCGGGTTCGTGCCCGCACGCCGCCCGGGCAAGTTGCCGCCCGAGACGGTGAGCGCGAGCTACGTGCTGGAGTACGGCGAGAACTCGCTCGAGCTTCATCCAGAGCTGATCCGGGACGGGGCGCGGGTGGTGATCCACGACGACGTGCTCGCGACGGGCGGCACCGTCGAGGCGATCAAGGGCCTCGTCGAGCAGCTCGGGGGCGTGGTCGTCGGCGCCTGCTTCATCATCGAGCTGACATTCCTCGGCGGCCGCGCGCGGCTCGCAGACCTCGACCTGCACGCGCTGATCACGTACTGAAATCCGGTCGCGGGAGCGCCGCGTACTTCCCGGTATGCGACTGTTTCTCCTCGTCGGTCTGGTGCTCGCTCTCACGGGCTGCGGCGGCTCCGGCTCCAAGAGCTCGGCCACGCGCTCGACGGTGAAGCTCGCGAGCTCGAAGCTCGGCCGGATCGTCGTCGACGGGAAGGGGAGGACGCTCTACCTGTTCGCGGCGGACAAGAACGGGACGAGCACCTGCAGCGGCACCTGCGCCACGACGTGGCCGCCGCTGACGGTCGCGTCGCCGAGCGCGGGGAACGGGCTCGACGGCGGCGCGCTCGCCACGACGAAGCGCGCCGACGGCAGGCAGCAGGTGACCTATCACGGGCATCCGCTCTACCGCTACGCGGGCGACGGGCCTCCGGGAAGCACGAAAGGGGAGAACCTCAACACGTTCGGCGGAGCCTGGTACATCGTGAACGCCGCCGGCAAGGCGGTACAGACGGCGAGCTCGGGCAGCGAGATGGGGAGCAGCCGAGGCGGATACGGCTACTGATGCCGGTGGTTTCGTCCGATACATGGGGTAGAGAATCCCCATGTACGACTCACTGACGACGTCCTACACGTTCTCGTGCCCGGTGCACGGCGAGACGCACGTCGTGCTCTCGCGGTTCCGACTGCTCGAGGAGCTGCCCGGCCCGCATCATCCGGCGGTCTATCGCGTCGAGTTCGCGTGCGGGTGCGGCCGCGACCATCCCGGGCTGCTCACGCACGACGAGCTCGACTGGGCGCCGCTCGGCCTGGAGGACGGAACGACGTTCATCAACTTGATGACGTCGCGGAGCGAGCCGCTCGGCGGAGAGCTCGTCGAGCTCGCGGCGTCGCGGATCAAAGCGGGGGAGTGGCCGTGGAGCTTCTTCTGCTGGCCGGAGGAACGTCCGCGGCCGGTGTTCCCCTCCGCGTTCATGCTGCTCGCCCCGGCGGGCAGCGGCGACCGCGTCGGGCTGGCCGTGCGGTGCCCGGTGTGCGGCAAGGTGTCCGTGAACATCGTGTCGCGCGCGCACCTCGACGTGCCGTTCGTGAACGACCGCGAGGTCGGCGTGGTGCAGCATATCTTCGAGGACGACGCGGCTGCGACCGTCGCGGAGTTCCACGAAGAGCTGTGGTCGGCGGCGTTCGACGCCCGCCGGCTCACGCTTTCGTAAACCCTCCCAAGAGGGTTCTGTCGCCGGTAGGACCGACCGATAGCTCGACTAGGCCATGTTGAGCGTCGCCGAAGCCGATCCGGAGCCCGAGCGCGAAGAGCGGGGAGACCACCTGATCCTCGTCCACTGCGCCGCGGTCGGGCGTGACCGCCCGTCGGCCCATGCGCGCCTGGTCGACAAGCTCGGCGGCGAGCTCGCGCGGCTACTGATGTTCGCGCTGACCGGCTCTCACGGCCGCCGCGGCTCGTCTTCGCCGTAGACGCGGACGAAGAGGAACACGAGGAAGCCGACGACGGCGCCGACGATGAAGCACACGGCGCTGCCGTAGCCGACTGCGGCTCCGCCGATCCACACGAAGAGCCCGAAGAAGAGAGCCCACGCGAAGGAGATGACGCCGTGGTCGAACGCGGGTGGGCGGGGGAGATGCATCGGGCGCGATCGTAGTCGAAGCCGGACCACAAAAAATTCACCGAGCCGGTGGCGCTTTTGTCCACCTCCCCCATGAACCTTCGGCTTCCGCCTACGGCCCTCGGGAGCGGCTTCGACCTACTCGCGCTCCGTGCTCGGTGCAAGAGGGAACTTACGGCGTGTCGAGGCGGCGTGCAAGTCGCCCGGAGGCGCTTTGCTGCAATTTGCGGAAGATTCCGTTTGCGACGCGCCGGCTGGTGCTTCGTGCCGTGCGCTCTAGGGGTCCGCGCAAAAATTCACCGAGCCGGTGGCGCTTTCGTCCACCTTCCCTGTGAACCTTTGGCTTCCGCCTACGGCCCTCAGGAGCGGCTTCGGTCTACTCGCGCTCCGTGCTCGGTGCAAGGACGAATCTACGGGTTGAGACGCGTCCCCGCAAGCCTCGCCGTCACACATTTGCCGCATTTTGCGCGCGCGAAATTGTCCACATTTCCACGACTTTTCCGCCGGCCTGGGGAGAACCCTGTGGATCAGTGGAGAAGCCCTGTGGCAGGCGTGGCCGTCGTATCGAGCCGCCGACCCGAGCGTGTCCTCGAGCCTGTGTGCCGCGGCTTCCGCGGAATCGGTGTCCCCATGCGGCACGACGGGCGACAGCGACGTCGCGCCGTTTCTCCGCTGACTTGACGTAACGTTCATTTCCGTGCACGCATTCGCGTGCGCGAGGAAACAGGTTTGAACGGGGGCAGATCCGGCTAAGACCCTTCCAAGTGCCTGCGACCGAGACGGACATCCTCGACCTGAGCGAGGATTTGCGGCAGCTCGTCGATGCGTCGGAGGAGCGCGGCACGCTGCTGCAATCGGAGCTGAACGACGTGCTCGAGCCGCTCGCGCTCGACGCGCTCGAGGTCGACACGCTCTACCGCGAGCTCGAGACGCGCCAGATCGACATCGTGAACGACCTCGAAGAGTCCGAGCAGGCTCAGGAGCAGGAGCCCGCCCCGGAACCGCCGCCGCTCCAGGTCTCCTGGGAGACGACCACCGACGCGCTTCAGCTGTTCCTGCGCGAAGCCGGTCGCCATCCGCTCCTGACTGCCGCCCAGGAGGTCGAGCTGGCGAAGAAGATCGAGGCCGGCGACCCGCAGGCCAAGCAGCGGATGATCCAGTCGAACCTCCGCCTCGTCGTCTCGATCGCCAAGAACTACCGGAACCAGGGGCTGCCGTTCCTCGACCTGATTCAGGAGGGAACGCTCGGCCTGATTCGCGCCGTCGAGAAGTTCGACTGGCGCCGCGGCTACAAGTTCTCCACCTACGCGACCTGGTGGATCCGCCAGGCGGTCGCGCGGGCCCTCGCCGACAAGGCGCGGACGATCCGGATGCCCGTCCACATCGTCGAGCGGCTCCAGAAGATGAACCGCGCCGAGCGGTCGCTCTGGGCGGTCCTCGGCCGCGAGCCGACGCTCGAGGAGATCGCCGACGAGGC
>DASXDB010000210.1:0-4926 GCA_036490895.1 Gaiellaceae bacterium | reverse complement strand
GGATCCCGCCGACTACCTGACGTTCGCCCCGGGCGACCTCGTCGGGTTGCGTGCGGGCTGGGCGAAGGGCGCCAACGCTGCGATCGAGAAGACGGCCGCAGCTGCAGCCGTCGCGACCGATCCCACGAAGCGCACCGCGCTCTTCCAGCAGTTCCAGCGCCAGCTGAACACGTCCGGGCCGTACTTCCCCCTGATGCAGCCGACGCAGGTGTTCGTGGCGACGTCCGACCTGAAGAACGCCGTCTACAACTCGGTGTACTCGATCGACGTCACCAAGGTCGCGCCGAAGTAGGCGCTACCCGTTGACCGTGAGGGCGGCGGGGTAGGAGTTGAGGCTCCGCCCGCCGCCCTCCTCGACGACGATGATGTTCTCGATCCGAAGGCTGTAACGGCCCGGGATGATGATCGACGGCTCGTCCGTGAACGTCATGCCCGCCACGAGGGGTGTCTCGTCCTCCGCGGAGAGGAACGGCCGCTCGTGGACGTCCTTGCCGATGCCGTGGCCCATGCGGTGCCGGAAATGCTCGCCGAGGCCCGCCTCCTCGATCGGCGCGCGGCAGGCTGCGTTGACCGTGCGGGCGAGCGCCCCCGTCTTCGCCGCGGCCCTGCCCGCCTCGTAGGCGGCGAGCATCACGTCGTACGCGTCGAGGTACTCCTGGGGCGGCTCGCCGCAGTAGACCGTTCGGCCGAAGTCGGAGCAGTAGCCGTCGACGACGCCGCCGAAGTCGAACATCACGGAGGTGCCGTCGGGGATGGGGGAGCGGCCGGTTTCGGTGTGGTTGTCGAAGTCGTCGTCGCCGAGCCCGGTGAAGTTGTGGGTCGCAAAGGACGGGCAGCGCGAGCCTGCGGCCAGCAGCTCGTGCTCGACCGCCTCGGCGAGCTCGGCCATGCTCACGCCGGGCAAAACGAGCGGCGCCACTGCGGCTATCGTCGTCTCGACGGTCGCGATCGCACGACCCATCGCCTCGAGCTCCTCGTCGCTCTTCGTGCGGCGGAGCTCGTTGACCAGACGCGAGCCCGTGGCGAGCCGCTCGAAGCCGACCGCACGGCCGAGCCGGAGCGCGGTCTCGGTCCAGACGCGCTCGCCGACCGCGACCGTGCCGCCGCCGGTCAAGCCCTTCGCGAACCGTTCGAAGATCGCGCCGCCGTCGTCGGTCTCGTTCACCACGATCACCTCGCCGGCGGGCTCCTCCCGCAGGTCGAACGCCGCGAACATCCGCGGGAAGAAGAACACGGGGTCGCGCCCGGGGCGGAAGAACGCGCCGGTGACCCACCCATGAGCGTACGATGCCTCGCCGAAGCTCGGGATCTGCCGCTCGACGCCGGTCAGGTACTCCAGGTCGGCCGACGGCGCGAGGAAAAGTACCTCGACGCCTTCCTGTTCGAGGCGGTCGGAGAGGCGCTGCCGGCGCGTGGCGTAATCGAACACAGACGCGACGTTAGCCGACGACGTCTTCGTGGTTGTGCAGGCACAGCCAGCGGTCGCCGCTGCGCCGCCACACCGACGTGTTTCGGATGCGTAACTCGGGCTGGCCGCTCTCGGGCGGGAACGACGCGACGAGCACGTGTCGGACGAGGCCGATGTCGCCGAAGATGTCGATCACGGGGTCGATCGCCTCCAGGCTCGACGGGCCGGCGTCGTCGGGAGGGCGCGCGTCACGGACCGCATCCAGCTCCGCCTTGCCGCGCAGGAGCGGTTCGTGCGAGGAGTCCCACATCGTCGCGTCCGGGGAGATATTGCGGTCGATCGCCTCCCGGTCGCCCGCGAGGAAACCCTCGTAGATCGCGTTCACCGCGGCCCACAGCCGCTCCTGCTCGGTGTCCATGAATTGCTCTCCCTGCTCGTCGTGACATGCGGGTCGTAGGATCTCGATGTGGACGGGATCTCGTGAGCGAGCTTAAGGCGACGCACCACCGGTGGGACGACCTGGCGAAGGAGCCGTTGAAGGAAGGTCTCTTCCGCCGCCTGATCTCGACCGACCGGATGATGCTCGCTCAGGTCTTTCTCGAGCCCGGGTGCGTGGTGCCGCTCCACTCTCACGAGAACGAGCAGCTGACCTACATCCTCGAGGGGACGCTTCGCTTCTGGCTCGGGGAGGATCAGGCAGACGTCGTGGACGTCGCGGCCGGCGAGGTGCTGCACATCCCTTCGTGGCTGCCGCACAAGGCCGAGGCGCTCGAGGCGACGCTGGACGTCGACATCTTCGCCCCGCCGCGCGCCGATTGGCTCGACGGGACGGACGCCTACCTGCGTTCGACCGACGTCAAAGGCTGACGATCTGAGCGCGCTCCGCGAGGGCTCCGGCTCGCTCGCGGTCGAGCCGCCCGGCTCCGGGGATCTCCGCGTTCGCCGCGCCCGCTCCGAGCGCGGCGCGCAACGCGTCGGGCCAGCCGTCGCCTCGGTGCAGCGAGACGAGCAACCCGGCTAGGAACGCGTCGCCGCTTCCGACCGGATAGGCGCCCGCGGCTGCGAGCGTGCCGCGGAGCCGTTCGCCCTCCGGCGTCACCGCAACGGCGCCGTCCCCGCCCGCGGTCACGACCGCCGCACCGCCGGTTCGCTCGTGGAGCTCTTCGGCCGGCGTCAGCGCGTCGTCCGACGCGTAGCCGACGAGGGTGCACGCCTCCGCCAGGTTGACCTTCAACAGCGCCGGACGCGCATCGCCGACCGCCGGTGAGTCGACGGCGACGCTCGCCGTCGTGGCCAGGTCGCCGTACCCCGACGCCCCGGGCGGCAGCGACCCGGAGACGGCGGTCCACGTTGCCGATGGAGCTAGCCCGGCGACGGTTTGCACGAACTCGGCCCACTCACCTGCCGCGACCGACGACCCTCGCTCGTAGAACTCGGTCAGCGAGCCGGTGTGCCTGTCGGCGACGGAGAGACACGAACGGGTCTCGGCGGTCGTCCACACCGCCGTCAGCGGCAGCCCGATCTCGTCCGCGATCCACCGGCCGGCGTGCCCGCCGAGCAACGCAACGACGTGCACGTCTGCGCCGAGCGTCGCAGCCGCCCGCGCGACGTTCAGTCCCTTGCCGCCCGGGACCTGCGTGAACGACGTGGGCCGATGGATCGCTCCCGGCTCGAGTCGCTCGACCTCGAAGAGCTTGTCGATCGACGGGTTCGGCGCAACGCACAGGATCACCCCGCCGTCGCCTCCGCCAGCGTCGGCTGCGCGCTCGTCCCGCCGGCCGCTCGCATCGACAACGCTCCGCACGCGTTCGCGAACGCCAATCGCTCCGTGAGGGGACGGCCGCTCAGCAGGGCCGAGATGAAACCGGCGTCGAAGCTGTCACCGGCGCCGATCGCATCGACCGCATCGACGGGTCGGGCCTGCGCTTGCACGAGGCGATCCCCTTCGACCGCCAGCGCGCCCGCAGCGCCCCGCTTCACCACCACCGTCTCGACCTCACGGGCGATTTCGCGGGCCGCGACCTCGACGCTCTCGGCGCCCGCGATCCGCAGCGCTTCCTCCTCGTTCACGAACAGCACATCGGTCTCCGCGAGCGCGTCGCGGAGCCCGCTGTCCCAGGCTTCGCGCGGGTCCCAGTTCGGGTCGACCGACGTCGTCGCTCCTGCCTCACGCGCCCCGCGGAGCAGCGACGGTAAGTCGGGCCGCAACGCGTGCAGCAGGAAGAACGAACTGACGTGGACGTGACGCGCGGAGTGGAGGAGACCGCGGTCGACATGAGCGGCGGAAAGCGCGGCGATCGAGCCAAGTGCAGTAAGCGTCGCCCGGTCCTCGTCCTTCACGAGCACCACCGAGATGCCGGTAGACGCTGTCCCGTCGACGGCGACACCCGACACGTCGACGTCGCGTTGTTCCAGCTCGCCGAGCATGAAGCGCCCGAACGCGTCATCACCGACCACGGAGACGAGGCCGGTGCGAAGGCCGAGCCTCGCGGCGCCGCACGCCATGATTGCGGCCGAGCCGCCGATCGTCAGTTCCGCTTGCTCCACGACACGCTCCACCTGACCGAACTGCGGCTCGACGTCGCCGCCGTGCAGCACGAGATCGGGATTGCAGTCCCCGAGCACGATCACGTCCATCGCTACGACGGCAGCACCACCGACCGCGTGAGGTTCCGCGGCTGGTCCGGGTCGAGGCCCCCCGCTCGTGCGAGCGCGACGGCCAGCCGTTGGATGACGACGAGGTCGGCGAGCGGATGGTCGCCGGTCGCTACCACGGTCGCGCCGACAGCGCGAACGTCCTCGAGCAGATCGTCCTCGACGTCTCCGAGCGCCCACACGACCGTCCGCGAATCGGCGAGCGCGATCGGCCCGTGGCGATACTCGAGCGCCGGATACGCCTCCGTGGTTGCCAGTGCCGCCTCCCGCAGCTTGAGGGCGGCCTCGTCGGCGAGGCCGATCGTCCAGCCGCGGCCGAGAAAGACGAACGAGCTCGCTTCGGTCGGATCGACGGGAAGGTCGGCTGCCAGTGCCGCCTCGGCGCGACCGGCGATCGGCTCGATGTCCACGTCGAGGTGCGCGAGCAGCAACGCGAGCGTCGTCGTGGCGAAGCGCGTCTGCACTACCGACTCCTCGTCCGCGAAATCGAGCTCGACGACGTGGTCGGCGGCGACGGCGACAGGGGACGCTGCGACGCCGGTCACCGCGTAGCGCGGCACGCCGTCCGAGACGAGCTCGAGCGCGCGCACGACCTCGGTCGTCGTCCCGCTGCGCGAGATCGCGAGCACCGCGTCGTAGCTGCGGCCGGGCGGCACCTCGGATGCCGCGAAGGCATCGGTCTCGCCTGCGCCCGCGGCCTCGCGCGCGGCGGCGTACGCCTGGGCCATGTAGAGCGAGGTGCCGCAGCCGATCACCGCGAGCCGCGCGCCCCGCTCGGGGAGCTCGGCGGCGAGCGCCGCGGCGCGCCGCCAGGTCGCCGGCTGACTCATGATCTCGCGCTCGGTGGCACTCACGCGCCCGAG
>DASXDB010000209.1:0-7696 GCA_036490895.1 Gaiellaceae bacterium | reverse complement strand
CGAAGGGACGGGCATCCCGCCGGAGCATCGCGGCCAGCTCTTCCAGCCCTTCTACCGCGGCGATGCCGCAGCCGCCGGCATCCCGGGCACGGGGCTCGGGCTGGCGGTCTCGCGCCGCATCGTCGAGGCGCATGACGGGCGAATCGGGTTCGACCCGCTCGACCGAGGCACGCGCTTCTGGTTCGACCTGCCGCTCGAAGCGGCGGGCAACGGCCGGCGGTGAGGTCTGGCCGGTCGCTCGCCGCGCTCGGCGGTGCGGCGTTCTTGCTCCTGGGCGTGCTCGGGTTCGTTCCCGGCGCGACGACGCACTACGGCGAGCTGCAGCTCGCTTACGGGTCGCACGCGCAGCTCCTCGGCGTGTTCCGGGTGTCGATCTTGCTCAACATGGCGCACCTTCTCGTCGGCGCCGGCGCGCTCGTCCTCCCGCGTCCGACCGCGATTGCGATCGCCTCGCTCGGGCTCTGGCTGCTCGGTGCCTTGGCCGCCGGCGCCTGGCTGTCGCTCGACACGGCGGACAACTGGCTCCACTTCGTGGCGGCGGTGGCACTGCTCGGCTCAGCGTTTCTTGTGCGCGGCGAGGATCTCGCCGACGATCTCGAGCGCAATCTCCGCGGGCGTCTCTCCGCCGAGGTCTAGCCCGACCGGCCCGTGGACCCGGTCGGCGATGTCTCCGAGCTTCTCGGCGCGCTTTTCCTGCGCGCGGCGTGAGCCGAGCGCTCCGACGTAGAACGCACCGCCCTCGACGCCCTTCTTCAGGGCAGGGATGTCGATGCGCTCCTCGTGGACGAGCGAGATGAGCGCCGTCTCGGGATCGATGTCGACCTCGTCGGGCCAGGCAACGACGATCTCGTCGGCGCTGGGGACGCGTTCGCGGTTGGCAAGGCCGGCGCGCGGGTCGACGACGATCGTGTGCCACCCGAGCGGCTTCGCCAGCGCGCAGAGCGCTTCTGCGATGTCGCCGGCGCCGACCGCGACCAGCCGTGGGGGCGGGCCGATCGCCTCGGCGAACACGTTCTCGCGAAGCCCCGTCTGCATGCGCTCGGCCTCCGTCCAGCGACGGCCCGCGTCTTCGCCCTCGACGACGACGTAGCTCGTGCCGCGCTCGATGCCCGGCGCGCCGCCGTACGGCTCGAGGAACACGTCGATCTCGCCGCCGCACGGGAGCCCGACCGTCCAGGCCTGGTCGTCTTCGATCCCGTACGAGACAACGCGGGGGAGCTCGCCGTCGAGCACCGCCTGGCAGCGCTCTGCGACGTCGGCTTCGACGCACCCGCCCGAGACCGATCCGTAGAGGCGGCCGGAGCGCGTGACCGCGAGCTTCGAGCCGAGCGGGCGCGGCGCGCTGCGGCGGGTCGCGACGACCGTCGCAAGCGCGACCTCTTCGCCCGCTGCACGCCATTCTTCGGCCTTTGCGAGGACGTCGTCCATCTAGTGTCCAGACTAGCCGTGGAGGATCCGATCGCAGACGTGCTCATTCGCGTCGACACCGGAGAGCTCGGCGATCCATTGCCCGTGCTCGCCTATCTCGCGGGACGATCGGTGGAGCTCGACCAGGCCGAGCTGAACGGCGCGCGTCGCCGTGCACTCCTGCTCGTCGCCGCGGGGGGAGACCCGCACCGTGAGCTCCATGTCGACGATCGCGCCGTGAAGGCGATCGCCGCCGACCTGCACACGACGGAGCGGCGCGACCAGCTCGCGCGCGCGATCGACGCGCTCGTCCTGCGCGTCCGCGACCTGCCGGCCGCGCGCGAGGCAGCGCTCTTTCTCGCCGGGGACGTCGACCTCGCGTGGCGGCTCTTCGCCCTCGCGCTGCTCGCCGAAGAGCTCGGCGAATGACGCCCGCCGTCGAGGCCGCGAAGCGCGCGGGGATCGAGTTCCGCCTGCACGAGTACGAAGGAGTCGACGTGGGCGAGGGCGACTACGCGCTCGCGGTCGCACGTACGCTCGGACGACCGCCCGAGCAGCTCTTCAAGACGCTCGTTGCCTCGATCGACGGGCGTCTCCAGGTGTTCGTCGTGCCGGGCGACCGCCAGCTCGACCTGCGTGCCGTCGGCAAGCGGACGGCGCTTGCCGACCAGGCCGATGCGGAGCGTGCCACCGGCTACGTCGTCCGCGGGATCAGCCCGCTGGGGCAGCGCCGGCGGCTCCCGACCACGGTCGACGAATCGGCGCTCGCCTGGGAGACGATCCTCGTCAGCGCGGGCAGGCGCGGGCTCCAGATCGAGCTCGCGCCGAACGACCTGGTGCGGCTGACGAGCGCACGCGTCGCGGCGGTGGCTGCATGACCACGCGCAGCGACGAGCTCCGCGCATCGGCCGAGCGCCTCGTCGTGGGCATCCCCGACGACGTCGCACCCGAGATCGTCGTGACCGGCAGCGTCTCGCGCGGTGTCGCCGACGATGTGTCCGATGTCGAGATGCTCCTCGTGACCAGCGACCAGCTCGATCTCGAGACCTGTTTCGCGCTCGCGGCAGCGGCCGGTCTCGAGCGGCTCGGCACGTGGGGGCCGCAAGGCCCGGAGACCTCGCGGGTCTCCGGCTACTTCGAGGAGATCCCGTTCGAGCTCATCTGGTGGTCGAGGGAGTACGCCGACGCGGCCGTCAACGCGGAGTCGGCGGTGGCGGACGCGATCGCGAACGGTGTCGCTCTCCGGACGTCCGGTCTCCTCGCGCTCTGGCACGAACGGTTGAGCACGTATCCGGACGAGCTCGCGGCTCAGCGCATCGAAGACGCAGCACTCACGTGGGGCGGCTTCGCTGCTGCCGGGCTCCTGACGATCGCGCGGCCGGGTGAGCGCCTCTCGCTCGTCGAGCGCATGGTCGACGACGCCGTGCGTGTCCTCGCGATGCTCTATGCGATCAACCGGATGTGGCAGCCCACGACCAAGCGAGTCGCGCTGCGCGCGGAAGCGCTCGCGGTGAAGCCGGCTAGGCTCGCCGAGCGAATCGAGGAGGCGCTGACCGAGCCCGACCCGTTGCGCGCGCTCATCGTCATGACGCAGCTGCAGGCGGACACCGCCGCGCTCGCTCCAGCCGGGCCGAACGTCGACCGAGCGCGGGTCTGGCTGGCAGAGGGATTGGAGATCCTGCGCGCCGCGCAGGGCTAGGTTCCCCACCAGAAGCTCGCCGCGATCACGACGTAGAAGCCGATCAGCACGACTCCCTCTTGCCAGGTCGACTCGCCGTCGTTCACGACGAGCGCACCGAGGATCGCGGAGATCACGAGCACGAGCGCAAGCAGCGTCGGGAACACGAGCGTTAGATGCGTGCTGAAGACGAGCGAGACGAAGATGAGGACCGGCGTCAGGGCGAGCGCGACCTGCAGCGACGAGTTGACGATCACCGAGACCGCGAAGTCCGCGCGGTTCCGCGCCGCGAGCTGAACGCCGACGACGTTCTCGACGGCGTTGCCGGCGATCGCCACGATCACGAGGCCGGCGAAGTCCTCGCTCATATGCAGCGTGTGGATGGCGGGCGTGAGCGCGCCGACGAACCAGTCCGAGGTGAAGGCAGCAGCGGTGCCCGCGACCGCGAGCACGCCCGCTGTCACCGCGGGGTTCCACCGCGGCTGCTCGTGCTCGTCGGGTCCCGCGCGAAGGAACGACGGCAGCGTCAGCACGAAAACCGTGAGCAGGACGCCTGCACAGACGATCGAGAGCGCGTGCCCGTGACTCGCCGCCGGCGTGTGGAACGCATGGGCGAGAGACGGGATCGCCATCGTCGAGGCGGCCAGCAAGGTGAGCGTCGAGACCATGCGCGCCTGGCCGGAGTCGAACCGCTGCGGGCCGTTCCGTAGGCCGCCGACGACGAACGCGATCCCGAGCACGAGGACGCTGTTCGCGAGGATCGAGCCGACGAGCGCGGCTTGGACGACGCCGACGAGCCCCCGGCGGAGCGCAAAGACCGCGATGAAGAGCTCGGGCAGGTTGCCGAGCGCCGACTGGACCACGCTGGCGCCGCCGGAGCCGAGCCGCGTGCCGAGCTGCTCGGTCGCCGTGCCGACGACGCGGGCCAGCGCGGCAAGGGCGACCGCGGAGATCAGGAACGTCACGACGTGGCCGGCCCCCGCATACCGGCAGACCGCGGCGATCGCGACGATCGCGAGGGTGGCCGCCAGCTCGATCCGCTCGCGCCGGTTCACAGGCACGAGACCGTAGCGGGACTGTCCCTCGGACGAGTGAGGCAGCCGAAGGGCTCCGATGCCGACAACCTGGGTGTTGGTCTTCGTGCGGCAACGGAGGGGTTTGAGGTGAAGAGGGCATCCCTGGTCGTGATCGTGGTCGCCTTGATGGCGGCACTCGCATCGAACGCAAACGCGTCGCAGCTCGTCGACCGCAACGCGAGTGCGATCAAGCTCGAGGTCGACTCGAAGGGCGAGGCGCTCATCTCCTACAGGGCCCACGGCGCGCAGAAGCATGTGCTTGCGTGGGGCGCACTGAACGCGATCGCGCCGACGAAGAGCCGGCCGCAGCTGGCCTTCAAGCTCGACTACGCGGGCGGCTGGGGCAAGTACCACACCGACTACTGGAAGACGTTCAAGAACTCGTGCGGAACCTACGACGGCCTGAAGCTCGCGTGGTTCGTGACAGGCTGCACGGCACCTGACGGCTCGTACTGGGCACTGCAGGCGTGGCAGCGGATGCTGCCGAACTACGGCGTGAAGGCGAGCGCGGCGCAGTCGGTCTGGGAGCTTCGGCTCTCGCACTGGACGGGTGACTTGCCCGTCCTGACGATCAACACCGACTGGGCCTGGCATCAGTGGGATCACCTGTTCGGCACGTTCACCTACGAGGGCCAGCCGGTCTTCGGGTACAAGGCGACGCCGGGCGGCAACCCGCTCGACACGTTCGGCCGGAACATCTACGTCGACACGTTCGATTCGACCTACGGCAAGGGGTGGATGCGCGAGAACAGCTTCCTCACCCACACGACGACCGGCGCCTTCTGTTACAGCGTGAACCCGCACGGGAGCCATCCCGCGGGCAAGGGGACCGAATACCGTGCAACGGTCGAAGGCCCCGGTGTGACGCCGGACGTCATGTGGCAGGGCGCGTCGCCGGGCGCCTATGACAAGGCCGCCGACGCCGAGGCGAATGCCGCGATCACGCAGCTCGGCGACAAGCAGTGCCGCGCCAACTGACGTAGCGCGTGGTCTAGGCTCGGCCTCGTGTCCGAGACGGGGCTCGAGCAACGGTCGCTTTTCCGGCGCTGGCCGGCCGGTGTGTCGATCGTCGTCGCCGACGTCGACGGGCACCGTCACGGACGCACAGTCTCGTCGCTCGTGTCGCTCTCGCTCGATCCGCCGCTCGTCGGGATCTCGGTCGCGCACTCCGCGTCGATCCACGAGCTCCTGCGCGGCGCGGAGACGTGGGGCCTCTCGGTGCTGGCCGGCGGCCAGGAAGAGCTGGCGCAGCACTTCGCGCGGAGCGGCGTCCCGCCGTTGATCCTCTGGGACGGGGTGGAGGTCCGCGAGGACGACCCGCGCCTGATCGCCGGCGCCGCGGGCTGGGTGATCGCGCGCACCATCGACACGCTCGTCACCGGCGACCACACCTTCTTCGTCGGCCACGTCGAGTCGGTGGAAGAAGGCCTCGCGCCGACGACGCTCGTCTACGCGTACCGGACGTACCACGCGCTGTGATCGACGCCGTCGTGTTCGACCTCGACGGCGTGATCGTCGACTCCGAGCAGGTGTGGGACGAGGTGCGAGAGGCCTACGTCCGCGAGACCGGCGGCACGTACACCGACCGGTCGGCGCGCGACATGATGGGGATGAGCTCGCCGGAGTGGTCCGCGTACATGGCCGAGGAGCTGGGCGTGCCGGGAACGCCTGAGGAGATCAACGCCGCGATCGTCGGGCGCATGCTCGCGCGCTACGGCGAGGCCCCGCCGCTCATTCCCGGCGCGGTCGCTGCCGTGCGGCGCATCGGCGCGTGGGTGCCGCTCGCCATCGCCTCGTCGTCGAACCGCGAGCTGATCGAGCTCGTCCTCCGCGTCTCCGGGCTGGCCGACGATTTCGCGGCAACCGTCTCGTCCGAGGAAGTGCCTCGCGGCAAGCCGTCACCCGACGTCTACCTCGAGGCCGCGCGCCGGCTCCGCGTCGACGCCGAGCGGTGCGGCGCGGTCGAGGACTCGCACAACGGGATCCGGTCGGCGAAGGCGGCGGGGATGCGCGTCGTCGCGGTGCCAAACCCGCATTACCCACCCGACGACGAGGCGGTCGAGCTGGCGGACGTCGTCGTCGCCTCGATCGGCAAGCTACAGGTCGAGCACTTCGCCGTCTGACGGCACGATCGCACCGGTGTAGGCAGAGCGCGGCTCGAGACAGTGGTTGATCGCCTCGAGGTGCACGACGACGACTGTGCCGTCGAGCTGCGCGACCTCGGCGGCCGTCATCACGATCGGGTCGCCGTCGAGGAAGCGTGCGCCGCCGGCGTTGACGATCGTCGCGCGCGGCCGGTACCGCTCGCGCGCCTCGTGCACCTCGTCGCAGAGGATCGTGTCGCCGGCGATGTACACACCGTCGACGATCCAGCCGGACACCGGTCCGAGCGCGCGGCCGATCTCGCCGGTCCCGTGCTGACCGCGCGTCATCGGGATGTCGGGATGGTGAGTCGTCACGTTCGTGCGCCCACGATTGCGAAGGTCGTCGGCGCTCTCGGGCTGCGTGAGGATCGGCAGGTCGACCGGGACGAGGTCGTCGAAGTGGTCGAGGTGGAGGTGCGTGACGATGCAGAGATCGACGCCGTCGAGCACCTTCTCGGCCGGCATCGGCAGGTCGACGAGAGGGTTCGGCCTCGGGTTCGGGGTGTTCTCGATCGGCGGGCTCGTCCCCGCCGCGCGGAGCATCGGGTCGACGAGGATCCGTCCGTGGCTCGAGTCGAGCAGCAGCGTCGCGTGGCGAACGAGCTGGACTCTCACGCTGCATGGCCGAGCAGCACGCAGCCGTTGTGCCCGCCGAGCCCCATCGCGTTCGACAGCGCCACCTCGACCTGCGTCTTCCGGGCCGCGTTCGGGACGTAGTCGAGGTCGCACTCGGGATCGGGCTCGCGGTAGTTGATCGTCGGCGGCAGCGTCCCGTCGTACAGGGCGAGCACGCACATGATCGCTTCGATCGCACCGGCCGCTCCGAAGGTGTGCCCCATCATCGACTTCGTCGACGAGACGGCGAGCTTGTACGCGTGATCGCCGAAGACGTCCTTGATCGCCTTCGTCTCGGCCGCGTCGCCGAGCGGGGTGGAGGTGCCGTGGGCGTTGATGTAGCCGACCCGCTCGGGAGCGACGTTCGCGCGCTCGAGTGCGCCGCGCATCATCGCCGCGACGCCGGTCGCCTCCGGCTCCGGCTGCGCCATGTGGTGCGCATCGTTCGACGCGCCATACCCGAGCACCTCGGCGTAGGTCCTCGCCCCGCGCGCCTGGGCGTGGTCCCAGTCCTCGAGAAGCAGCGCCCCGGCGCCTTCCGACATGACGAAGCCGGCGCGCGTCGCATCGAAGGGGCGTGACGCATGGGGCGGGTGCTCGTCCTCCGCGGCAAGGCCGCGCATCGCGGTGAAGCCGGCGAGGATCAACGGCACGATGCAGGCCTCGGTGCCGCCGGCCAGCACGGCGTCGGCGTCGCCGCGCTTGATCATCTCGGCCGCCTCGCCGACTGCGTGCGAGCCCGTCGCGCAGGCCGAGACGACGGCGTAGTTGGGGCC
>DASXDB010000208.1:0-1902 GCA_036490895.1 Gaiellaceae bacterium | reverse complement strand
GGCGTTCCGACGAAGCGCCGGGCGAATCGCACGATCCCCGCCTGCTCGCGGGCGACGGCGGTCGCGTGGCTGACGGTGACCGGCTTCGCGACGGCGACCCGCACGTGCGCGGCGAAGAAGGCGAACAGGACGAGCAACGTCGCGCGTGCGCGGCGAATCATGCGGGAGGCTCCCTTCGGCAGTGGCAGGGCGCGCGGAGAGAAAGGCGCGCCGCCGTGTCGTTGGCCCGCCCAGTGTGACCCGCTCCGCTGCCGCAGCCATGACCCGGACGGGGGGTTTCCGCTCCCCGCTCGAGGTGGATCTATGTGCCGTTACGCACGTTCACGGCGCGCTGCGCGGCCTCGAGACCCTCTGCGTCGAGGAGCTCGACCGCGTCGGCAGCCGCGGCAACAAGCCGTTCCGGGTCCTCGTGCGGCTCGAAGTCGGAGAGCACGAAGTCGGCCGGCTTGCGACGATCGCCACGTTCGGGCCGGCCCACGCCGACCCGCAGCCGGAGGAAGTCCGTCGTGCCGAGGTGCGCCGCGACCGAGCGAAGGCCGTTGTGGCCGGCGGTGCCGCCGCCGAGCCGCGCTTGCAGGCGCGCGGCCGGCAGGTCGATCTCGTCGTGAACGACGAGCACTGCGTCCGGCTCGAGCTTGAAGAAGCTCATCGCAGCCTGGACGGAGCGGCCCGAGTCGTTCATGTACGTCTCCGGCTTGAGCAGGGCGACCTTGTGACCGTCGATGCGGATCTCGGCGAGCTTCCCGTTGAACTTCCCTTTCCACGCGCCGTCGTGACGACGCGCGAGCTCGTCGACGACGAGCCAGCCGACGTTGTGCCGGTTGCGGGCGTATTCGCGGCCGGGATTGCCGAGGCCGGCGACGAGCAGGTCGTACGAGGTGCCGTGGCGACGCGGCCACAGGCGCATTGCCGCTTGCTATTCCCCGGGCTCGGCGTCCGAGTCGGACGCGGCCTCGCCGTCGCCCTCGGCCGTGGGCTCTTCGCCTTCGGCTGCCTCGCCCTCCGGAGCCTCCTCGCCCTCGGCGCCCTCTTCGGGCTCGGGCTCGATCTCGCGGGTCGGCTGCGTGACCGTGACGAACACGGTGTCGCCGTCATCCAGCAGGGTGACGCCGCCCGGGAGTGCGACCTGCGACAGGTGCGCCGACTCGCCGAGGTGGAGTGCAGAGATGTCGAAGTCGACCGAGGCCGGGACCTCCATCGGCAGGGCTTCCACGTTGAGCTCGGTCAGCACCTGATTGAGGACGCCGCCTTCCTTCGCGCCGACGGACTCGCCGGTCAGGTGCAGCGGGACGGTCGCGTGGATCGGCTGGTCGAGGCGGACTTCCTGGAGGTCGACGTGCGTGACGGTGCCGCGAACCTTGTCGAGCTGGTACTCCTTGAGCACCGACGAGTGGGTGTTCCCACCCTCGACGACCACGTCGAGCACGGCGTTCAGCCCACCGGCGCCGGTCAGCGCAGTCCGCAGGTCGCGCTCCGGGATCGAGATCGCGGCGGGAGCGTCCTTTCCGTAGAGGACGCCCGGAATCAGCCCCTGCCGGCGCAGCCGGCGAGACTCGGCGGAGCCGAGGATCGCCCTGTTCTGGACCATGAGCTTGACGCGCTCTCCTGCCACGGCGCGCCAGTGTAGCGAGAGACGAGACCCAAGTCACAAACCTGGTTCCCGCGCTCCGCGCGGCAACCAGGTTCCGTTCTGATTGCGGCCGTCGAGGCCGCAATCAGAACAGCTGGTTCTCGCCGCCGAAGATCGCGGAGACGGAGTCGTCGGCAAACACGTTCATGATCGTCTCGGCGAGCAGCGGCGCGACCGGCAGCACCGTCATGTTGTCCGGCTTCGTCAGCGGATCGATCGGAACCGTGTCCGTGACGACGATCCCGGAGATCTCCGGCGTCTCGAACTTGGCG
>DASXDB010000207.1:0-5430 GCA_036490895.1 Gaiellaceae bacterium | reverse complement strand
TGACGGGAAGTCGTCGAGCTGCACCGACGGTGCGGCGCCGAGGATCGCCTTCGCCTGCTCGGGCGTCAGCTCGTCCTCCGTCTCGAGCCACACGGCCTCCGCGTGGCCGACCAGCACCGGCACTCGAACGCAGGTCGCCTGTATCGGCAGGTCGGGTAACTCCATGATCTTCTGCGTCTCGGCGCGGAGCTTCGACTCCTCGTCGAACTCCTCGCCGTCGAACTCCCAGTCCATGCGCAGGTCGTGCTCGGCCTGAGGCTCGCCGCGGAGCCGCTCCATCGACTGGGCGCCCGCGCCGGAGACGGACTGGTAGGTCGCGATGCGAGCGCGCGTCAGGCCGACCGCGTCGTGCAGCGGCTTCAGCACACAGGTCAACGGGATGGTGCAGCAGTTCGGGTTGGCGATGATCTCGCCGGTCGCGCGATCCCCGTTCACCTCGGGCACGACGAGGGGATAGCGCGGGTCGAGTCGGTACGCGGACGACTTGTCGATCGCGACGGCGCCGCCGGCGACGGCGTGCGGCACGAGCTCGCGAGACGCGCTCGTCCCGACGGAGAAGAGGAAGAGGTCGACGTCGCCGCGCGCGAGCGCCTCGGGCGTCGCTTCCTCGACCGTGAGGCGGCCGAGCTGCGTGCCGGCCGACCTGGCGGAGGCGAACACGCGCACGTTCTCGTAGCCTTCGCGCTCGAGCAGCTGCAGCGTGACGGCGCCGACCGCCCCCGTCCCGCCGACGACGCCGATCGTCGGCTCAGGCACCCACACGCTCCTCAGCGTACGCGCGGAAGCGCTCGTGGACAGCCTGAACTGCACGGTCGACCTCGGATGCGCGGATCACGCAGGAGACGCGAATCGACGACGTGGAGATGATCTCGATGTTGATCCCTGCTTCGGCGAGGGCGTCGAACATGTCGGCGGCGACGCCCGGGTGGCTCTTCATTCCCGCTCCGATCAGCGAGACCTTTGCGATGTCCGCGTCTTGCTCGACTTGCGCGCCGCCGAGATCGGCGCAGATGCGCTCCAGCATAGGCCCGGCGACCGGTACGTCGGTCTTCGGCAAGGTGAACGAGATTGTTGCCTCGCCGTTGCGCGAGCTGTTCTGGACGATCATGTCGATGTTCACGCCGGCCGCTGCGAGCTCGCGGAACACCTGCGCCGCGACACCTGGACGGTCGGGCACGCCGATGATCGACACCTTCGCCTCCGAGGTGTCGTGTGTGACGCCGGAGATAATCGCCTTCTCGAGCACCAGGTCGCCCTCCTCGCCGATCCAGGTTCCCACGCCGTCGACGAACGTCGACCGCACGCGGAGACGGACACCGTAGCTGCGGGCGATCTCGATCGACCGCAGCGCCATCACCTTCGCACCCGACGCCGACATCTCGAGCATCTCCTCGTAGCTGACCGTGTCGAGCTTCAGCGCATCGGGGACGATTCTCGGGTCGGCCGTGAACACGCCGGGGACGTCGGTGAAGATCTCACACGCGTCCGCGCCGAGCGCGGCGGCGAGCGCGACCGCAGTCGTGTCGGAGCCTCCGCGGCCGAACGTCGTCACGTCGTGCGTCGACGACGAAACCCCCTGGAACCCGGCGACCAGCACGATCCTGTTCTCCGCGAGCGCGTCGTGGATGCGCGTCGCGCGCACCTCGACGATCTTCGCCTTGGTGTGGCTCGCGTCGGTGACGATCCCCGCTTGCGAGCCCGTGAACGACACGGCCTCGTAGCCGAGATCGTGGATCGCCATCGCGCATAGCGCGTTCGAGATGCGCTCGCCGGTCGAGACGAGCATGTCGTACTCGCGCGGATGTGGATCGGGCGAGACCTCGTGTGCGAGCCGGATCAGCTCGTCGGTGGTGTGCCCCATCGCCGACAGGACCGCGACGACCTTGGCGCCTTCCTCGTGCGCCGCCACGAGCCGTGCCGCGACACGCTTCAGCTTGTCCGTGTCGCCGACCGAAGTGCCGCCGAACTTCATCACCACGAGCCCGGGGGTGCGGCCGAGGACCTGAACGCTCGGGACGGCCTCGAAGTGAAGCGTGGTCATTCTGCGACAGTGTAGGGATGAGGCTGCGGCGCCCTTCGTCGCTTCGGGAATGGGTCGCGCTCGCGTACGGCGCGGTCGGGATCGGGCTGCTCCCTTGGGCCTTCTGGCTCTCGTCGTCGCTGCCTGCGACCCACCACTCGGCGCACTGGGACCTCGCGTGGTCGGGGTTCGACGTCGGTCTGGCAGCGTGCTTCTGCGGGACGGCGGTGGCCGCTCACCGCCGTGCGATCGCGTGGGCCGGGGCGTTCGCGGCGGCGACGGGGACGATGCTCATCGTCGACGCGTGGTTCGACGTGATCCTGGAGAGCCACGGCAACGAGCTCGGGACCGCGCTCTTCGAGGCGATCGTGTTCGAGCTTCCCGCGGCGGGGCTCTGCTTCTGGATCGCGTTTCGGACGGAGCGCTTCGTCTCGCGGGCGCTACATCTCTCGCCGGCCGGACAGCGCCCGGCCGAGCGTGACCTCGTCGGCGTACTCGAGGTCCCCGCCGACGGGGAGCCCACTCGCGAGCCGGGTGACGCGAACGCGTCCACGTAGCCGGTCGGCGAGGAACGCGGCCGTCGCCTCGCCCGTCATGTTCGGGTTGGTGGCGAGCACGACCTCCTGCACGCCGTTCGACTCGACGCGGCGGAACAGCTCGTCGATGCGCAGGTCGCCCGGGTCGACCCCGTCGAGAGGAGAGAGCGCGCCGCCGAGGACGTGGTAGAGCCCGCGGAACTCGTGCGTCCGCTCGAGTGACACGACGTCGACCGGCTGCTCGACGACGCAGATCAACGCGTGATCCCGCCGCTGGTCGAGGCAGATGGCGCAGAGCTCCTCCTCGGTGAGGTTGCCGCACTCGCGGCAGAAGCGCACGCGCTCCTTGACCTCCTGGAGCGCCGAGGAGAGCGCGAGCGCCTCGTCCGCCGGCCGCTGGAGGATGTGAAAGGCAAGCCGCTGGGCGGTGCGCGCACCGATCCCCGGCAGGCGGGTCAGCTGCGCGACGAGGTTCTCGACGGAGGGGCTGAACATCGCGCCATTGTGCCCCGTGCGGTCGGCTGTCCCGGGCGTGCCTGGGCGCGGCACGTCCGGTGGCAGCCGACGTGCAGTGCGCTTCGCATCCGAGCCTGGGCCGGATCGGGCAGGGGCGGGGTCGCGGGGCGGCGCTACGCTCGTGCGTGAGATGCCCGTGACGTTGCGTGAGGCGAGCCTCGACGACCGGGAGCAACTGCGACGCCTCCTCGCCGACTACCTCTTGGAATTCGACGGGCGGACCGAGCCGTACCCCTATTTCGACGCCTACTGGCACGAGCCCGAGCGGTTGCCGTTCCTGATCGAGGCGGACGGCGAGGTCGTCGGCCTCTGTCTGATTCGCTTCCGCGAAGGCGGCTGGGACGTCGCGGAGTTCTCGATCACGCCTCACCGTCGGCGGACCGGTTTCGGCCGTGCCGCCGTCGAGGCGGTCGCCGACCGCGCTCGGTCCGCCGGTGCAACATACCTTCAGGCCAAAGTGCATCCGGACAACTTCCGGGCGTTGCCGTTCTGGCTCGCGGTCGGCTTCCGCGAACAAGCGGCTCCGGGCGTCGTCGTCACGCGGCGCGACCTCTGAGAGTTACATGCCGGGCAGCAACCCGCCCAGGTCGGGCGGGAGCATGTCTTTCATCTTCGCCTCGACCTTCGCGTGCGCGGCGCGGAGCGCCTCGTTCGAGGCGGCGATCACCAGGTCGGCGAGCAGCTCGGGGTCGTCCGGATCGATCGCCTTCGGGTCGATGCGCAGCTCCTTGATCTCGCCCGACGCGCTCGCCACGACCGTGACCATGCCGCCGCCCGCGGAGGCCTCGGCGGTCTCCTTGGCCGCTTCCTCCTGCAGCTGCTGCATTTGCTCCTGCATCTCCTGCGCCTGCTTCAACAAGGCGTTCATGTCGAAGGTCATTCGTCCAGCTCCCTCGCGTCGAAGGTGCTCTTCATCAGCTCGACGACGTCCTCTTCCGTCGTCGGCGCGTCGTCTTCACTCTGCGCATGCTCACGTTCACCGAGCGCAAAATCGACCGCGAGCTTTCGTCCTGTCACTTCGTACAGGGCGTCGCGCAGCATCTCCGTGTTCTTCGGATCCTCGGCGAGCTTCAGGTGGAACGACGCCGTCTGCGGGAACTCGAGCGTCAGCGTGTCGCCGGCGAGTGCCGACGGATGTGCCTCGGCGAGCGTCTTGCCGATCGGGATCGACCGGGACTCGAGCGCGGGCAGGATCGTGCGCTTCCACGCTTCCTGGAGTTGCCCGAGCTCGACTTCCATCTCCGGCGGTGGAGATGGTTTCGGCGGGGGACTCGAACCTGGTTCGCTCCGCGGACCGGGTTCAGGACTCTGTGTTCGCCCGTGCTCGAGCACCTCGAGGCGGTGGGCGAGCGCCTCCCGCGACAGGTCGGACGACGTGCGCGTGACCTTCACGAGCGCGAGCTCGAGTGGCAGGCGCGGGTCGCCGCCCTGGCGCATGTCGTCGACGGCGACCGCGAGCAGGTCGATCAGGCGGACGACGGTCGCCGGCGGCAGCTGGTTCGCCTGCTCGCGCAGACGCTCCTTCGCCTCGTCGGTGACGGGGATCGACTCCGGCACCTCGTGCATGTGCTGGACGAGCAGCAGGTGGCGCAGGTGCTCGAGCAGGTCGAGCACGAGCCGGCCGAGATCCTGCCCCTGCGCCGAGAGCTCTTCGAGGAAGAGGAGCGCCTCCGCGGTCTCGCCGGCGGCAACCATGTCGACGAGGCGGAAGAGCACCTCGTCTTCGACGGCGCCGAGCAGCTGCAGGACGTCCTGCACCGTGATCGTCCCGCCCGTCGCGGCGGCCAGTTGGTCGAGCGTCGACTCGGCGTCGCGGTAGGCGCCGCGGCCGCCGCGTGCGATCAGCGCGAGCGCCGCGTCGGGCACGTCGATCTCCTCGCCGTCGGAGATGAGGCGCAGCTTGCGCACGAGCTCCGGCAGGCGCGGCCGCTGGAACACGAACGTCTGGCAGCGCGAGCGCACGGTCGGCAGCACCTTCTGGAGCTCCGTCGTGCAGAACACGAACATGAGGTGGGGTGGAGGCTCTTCGATCAGCTTCAGGAGCGCGTTCCACGCGGCGTCCGTCAGCTGGTGCGCCTCGTCGAGGATGTACACCTTGTACTGGCCCTCGACGGGCTGGAGCACGACGCGATCCCGAATGTCGCGGATGTCGTCGATCCCGCGCTGCGACGCCGCGTCCATCTCGATCACGTCGAGCGAGGTGCCGTTCGCGATCGCGACGCACGCGTGACACGTTCCGTCGGGAGTCGGCGTCGGGCCGTGGGCGCAGTTGACGGCCTTCGCGAGGATGCGCGCGAGCGACGTCTTGCCGGTGCCGCGCGGGCCGGCGAACAGGTACGCCTGGCGCACCTTGCCCTG
>DASXDB010000206.1:0-6726 GCA_036490895.1 Gaiellaceae bacterium | reverse complement strand
GACTTCCTCGACGACTCGAAGACCGAGCAGATGAGCCCGCTTGTCCGCACGTGGATCACCTGGATCGGCATCGTCGGCTACCTGGCGCGGATGGTCGTCTTCGCGCTGGTCGGGATCTTCCTCGTCAAGGCTGCGATCGATTACAACCCGAACACGGCGGTCGGCCTCGACGGTGCGCTCGCGAGGATCGTGCACGCGTCGTACGGCCCCGTCCTGCTGGGCGTCGTCGCCGCCGGGCTCATCGCGTTCGGCGTCTACTCGCTCACCGACGCCCGCTACCGGCGCATCTAGCCGCGGTTGGCCGACCTGCTGGGGAGAGTCGACTCGGTCGTCGGCCAGCGGGTCGAGCAGCTCATCGCGGCGCATCACAGGCGGCGCTTGCGCCGGCTCGGGAAGCGCGATGCCTTCGCGCCGGCGGCCGGCGGCTGGACGGCGACGGGCTGGCCGGCCCGGGCAGGGAACGAGCTCCACGTTCATGTCGACGGTTCCGAGGCGCTGGCCGAGGTCGCGTCCGCGATCGAAGCTGCTCGATCCTCGGTGTGGCTCGCGGGTTGGTACTTCTCGCCCGACTTCCAGTTGCGGCAAGGCGAGCCCGAGACATTGCAGCAACTCCTCGCGAGGGTGGCGAAGCGCGTCGACGTGCGACTGCTCGCGTGGGCGGGCGCACCGTTGCCGCTTTTCCATCCCGACCGCAAGGAGGTTCGAGCCGTCCGCGAGGAGCTGAGCACGAAGACGCGAGTCCGGGTCGCGCTCGACGCGCGCGAACGGCCGATGCACTGCCACCACGAGAAAATCATCGTGATCGACGGCGAGCTCGCGTTCGTCGGCGGCATCGATCTCACCTCATACGCCGGGGACCGCCTCGATTCGAGCGAGCATCCAACCCGAGGCTCGATCGGGTGGCACGACGTGGCGACCCGCATCCGCGGCCCCGCGGTGGGTGATGTGGGCGACCACTTCAGACTGCGCTGGCTCGAAGTCACCGGAGAGAAGCTGCCCCGGTTGTCTCCTCGAGGCTCGACGGGCGGGGTCGAGCTGCAGATCGTGCGCACGGTGCCGGAGAGGGTCTACCGCCGCCTGCCGCGCGGCGAGTTCACCATCCTCGAGTCGTATCTGCGTGCGCTGCAGAGCGCAGAGAAGCTGATCTACCTCGAGAACCAGTTCCTCTGGTCGCCCGAGATCGTCGCTGTGCTCGCGGACCGCCTCCGCAATCCGCCCGACGAGCGGTTTCGGCTGCTCGTGCTGCTGCCGGCCAAGCCGAACAACGGCAACGACGACACACATGGGCAGCTCGGCGTCCTCGCGGCAGCCGACGACGGCGCACGGCGCTTTCTCGCCTGCACGCTCTTCCAACCGGGCGCGAACGGTCGTCCCGTGTACGTGCATGCCAAGGTCGGGATCGTCGACGACCGCTGGCTGACGGTCGGATCGGCGAACCTGAACGAGCACTCGATGTTCAACGACACGGAGATGAACGTGGTCACCCACGACGAACGGCTTGCGAAGGCAACCCGGCTACGGCTTTGGAGCGAGCACCTGGAGCGCGCGATCGCGGACATCGATCGCGAACCGGCCCAAATCATCGACGACTACTGGCGGCCGCTGGCCGAAGCGCAGGTCGAGCGCCGCCGGGCAGGGCAGCCGTTGACGCATCGGCTGCTACTCCTGCCTCAGGTCTCGCGGCGCGCGAACGCGCTGCGCGGCCCCATCAACAGCCTCTTCGTCGACGGCTGATCAGCTCGCGTCGTTGCTCGCGAAGAACGCCGCGAACGACCCGGCGACGCTCGTCACGACGAAGATCGCCCAGACTTCGAGGAAGACGTCGACCACCTTCCCGGCGGCCGTGACCGGGTTCTTCAGCTGCGATGAGACGGTCAACAGCTGCACGGTGGAGAAGAAGAACGCATCGCCGATCCCGTGAACCTGGCTCCCCTTGGCGTCGTGCTCGAGCGCCCACATGAGCAGGGCGCCGACGAGGTCGACGACGGCGGTCAGCCCGAGCGCGATCAGGAGGCGCGCGACGAGACGGCGGTGCCGCTCACCCCAGGACACGAGCCTGCCGAGCTCGTCGACGATCATGCGGCCAAGTCTGCGCATGCACGCGGACGGCGACCGGCGCCAAGGATGAAGCAAACGCCTCATGGCGCCGCAGGCCGGGGACGCCTACCCTCGCGGCATGGGACTCCGCACATCCATCTTCGCCGCGACCTACGATCGCCTGTCGCAGCAGAGCGAGGAAGCCGGGTTACGCGCGCTGCGTCAGGGTCTGCTCGCCGGCGCAACCGGACGCGTGCTCGAGATCGGCGCCGGCACCGGCGCGAATCTCGGCCTATACGACGGCACGATCGACGGGCTCGTCGTCACCGAGCCCGCGGCGCCGATGCTCAAGCGGCTTCAGAAGGCGCTGCACGAGCACGCGCCGCTCGCGCAGGTGCTGCAGGCGCCGGCAGAAGACCTCCCGTTCGACGATGACTCGTTCGACACGGTCGTCTCGACGCTCGTCTTGTGCGGCGTCGAGGACCAGATGCGTGCGCTGCACGAAGCGCATCGAGTGCTGCGCCCGGGCGGACAGCTGCTCTTCATCGAGCACGTGCGCTCCGACGATCCGGCACTCGCACGGTTTCAGGACCGAGTGAACTGGCTGAACCGCCTCGTCGTCCAGTGCCACTGCAACCGCCCGACGCTGACGGCGATCGAAGCCGAGGGATTCGCGGTGTCTCGGCTCGAGCGGACGGAGCTGCCGAAGGCGCCGAAGTTCGTCCGGCCGCTGATCGTCGGAGCGGCGACCTCGTAGCTCTACGGGAGGACGTCGGCGAGGTCGGCGTGACCGCCGGAGCGTGCCCAGCCGAGTGCGCTGCCGCCATGCAGCTCGTCGAGAAGAAGCGGGTCTGCACCGAGTTCGAGCAGAGTCACCACCGCGTCGCGCCGTCCTGCTTGAGCAGCGAGCTGAATCGCGGTCACCCCTTGGCCGTGACCCGGCCCGCCGAAGCTTCCGCGCTGGTCCGGGTCGGCGCCGAGCGCGACGAGCGTACGAATCGCGTCGACGCGGTCGTTGACCGCCGCCCAGGCGAGCGGTGTACCCCGATACGGGTCGGCGTCGACGCGGGCGCCGAGCTCCACCAGCAGTCGGATCGCGTCTTCGCGACCCGACTTGGCCGCCCAGACGAGCCCCTCGTCGATCACTTCCTGCGGGTCGTCCGTCGGTTGCCAGGCCGGGAAGCCCCCGTGCGGTCGGTAGAAGCCTCGATGCGCGCCCGCGGCGGGCGTACCCACGAGCTTGCGGATCGACTCGAGATCGCCGAGGCCCGCCGCGACGCGCAGATTGCCCGGCTCGCGGCCGAGCAGTTCCGCGACCTCGCGGTGACCCCAGAAGAGAGCTGCGATCAGCGGCGTTCCGCCCTCGCCGCGCGCAAAGAGATCGGTCCGCGCGCCCGCGTCGAGCAACAGGCGGGCGAGATCGCGGTCGTTCCCGTATCCGGCCTGGTGGAGCTTCGTCCAGCCGTAGTCGTTCCCGCGGTTCGGGTCGGCGCCACGGTCGATCAGGAGGGACGTGATGCGCAGATCGCCCGCCATCCCCAGCAGGTCGTTGCCGTTCGTCCCACGCTGGGCGACGAGATCGGGATACCGGTCGACGAGCTCGGCGACTCGTTCGAGGTCGTTCTCCTCGATCGCGCGATAGGCGACCACGAAGGGCGTCGGCGGCTCCTCGCCGAGGCGCATCGCTTCGACGTGACGGCGTAGCTGCTGCCAGCTCGAGTAGCCGTGCCGGCCCGCGAGGTCGCGGCGAGCGTCGGCGATGCTGACGCCGTCGACCGACGCGATGCCGCTCGCGCGTCCTTCGTAGTAGTCGAGGTCGACGTGGAACGGTTGCTCGAGCGCAAGCCGCTCGACGTACGACTTGAGCCTGGGCCAGCTGGCGAAGCCGAGCTCGCGCGCGAGCTCGAACTGCGCGTCGGCGAGCTTCACCTGCTGCGCCCGTGCGCGCTCCTTCGCCTGCTTGCGCAACTGCTCGAGGTTCAGCTGAAAGGTCATCGCGGAGCTCCCTTCCGATGTGCCGGGCGTCCGCCGTGGCCGGCCGGAGGGAAGCGTCTTCGGCGCTGCCTGAGAAACGAGGGTGGGCTCGGCCCTTTCCGCGGACTGGCTGCGGCCCTCACCGCACCTGCAATCCTAAACGGCCGCGCACCCGGAATACTTGCGCACGCAAGTACGTTCTCGACAGCATGGATCTCGGACTCGTCACCTTCGCCGACCTCTACCCGGGCGTCACGCCCGAGCAGCGCATGCAGAACCTGATCGAGGAGGCGCGGCTCGCCGATGAGCTCGGTCTCACCGTATTCGCCGTCGGCGAGCACCATCGCCCCGACTACCTCGTGAGCTCGCCGACGACGGCGCTTGCCGCGATCGCGGCGGTCACGAAGCAGATCCGTCTCGCGAGCGCCGTCAGCGTCTTGTCCTCCGACGATCCGGTGCGGGCCTTCCAGCAGTTCGCGCACGTCGATCTCATCTCCGGAGGCCGTGCCGAGATCATCGCGGGACGCGGCTCCTTCATCGAGTCGTTCCCGCTCTTCGGCTACGACCTTCACGACTACGACGAGCTCTTCGAAGAGAAGCTCGAGCTGCTGCTCGAGATCCGCGACCAGGAGCGCGTCACGTGGCACGGAAAGCATCGTGCGCCGCTCGAGGACGCCGGCGTCTGGCCGCGGCCTGTCCAGGAGCAGCTGCCGGTCTGGGTGGCCGTCGGGGGCACGCCGGAGTCGGTCCTGCGGGCTGCGCGGCTCGGGCTGCCGCTCGCGCTCGCGATCATCGGCGGCCAGACGGCGCGGTTCGCGCCGTTCGCGGAGCTCTACCGGCGCGCGTGGAGCGAGGCCGGCCACGCCGGCGAGCCGCGGATCGCCATCAACACCCATGCTTTCGTCGCCGACTCGCGCCAGGCCGCCGACCGCGCGTTCGCTGCGGGGTATCTCGGCGTAATGAACCGCATCGGCCGAGAGCGCGGCTGGCCGCCGTCGGGGCGCGCGGAATACGAGGCGCTGGCCGGGCCGGCCGGGCCGCTCGCCGTCGGCTCACCCGAGGAGGTCGCAGAGAAGATCGTGCGGGTTCACGAGGTGTTCCAGCCGGAGCGGTATCTCGCGCACCTCAGCATCGGCGCCGTCGAGCATCGCGACGTCATGCGCGCGATCGAGCTCTTCGGTACGCAGGTCGCCCCACTCGTCGAGGCGGCCGTGCCGGTCACCGCTTAGGCAGCAGCGCGCCGGCGGCGCCGAGGCTTGCGCGAGCCGCCTTGCACGCGCTCGACGGACGCGCGCAACGCCTCCATCAGGTCCGGCGCCGCTTCCGTCTCCGGCTCGGGCGCGCGGTGCACCTCCTTGCCCTGGACCTTCGCCCGCACGACCTTCCGAAGCTCGGCCGTGTACGTGTCCTTGTACTTCTTCGGCTCCCATTTGCCCGAGAAGGCGGAGATCAGGTCGAGCGCCATGTCGAGCTCCCTGCTCGACACGCTCGGAAAACGACTCGGGATCACGCCCGCCGGCGGATCGACCTCGTCGGCGAAGTGCATCTGCTCGAGTGTCAGCGTCTTCCCACGAACGCGGAGACAGCCGAGGTACTGGCGGTTACGCATCACGAACTTGCCGATGCCGGCGAGCCCGGACTTCTCCATCGCGCGCACGAGCAACGCATAGGTCTTTTCACCGCCGTCTCCGGGCGCGACGAGATACGTATGCGCGAAGAAGGTCGGGTCGATGTCGTCGTACGGCACGAAGTCTTCGAGATCGATCGTCCGCCGGCCCTCGACCTGCACCGCCTCGAAGTCCTCGTCGGTGAGATGGACGAGCTCGCCCTTCTTGTACTCGAACGCTTTGACGATCTCGTCGTTCGGAACCGGCGCGTCCTCGATCTTGCAGATCTTCTGGTAGCCGATCGGTCCGTCGTCCGGCTCGTGAACGAGATGGAAATGCAGCTTGTGCTCGTGCACTGCGCTGTAGATGCGCACCGGCACGTTCACAAGACCGAACGTGATCGATCCTGACCAGAGCGAACGCGGCGGCATCGACGAACCTCTTTTCCGCGACGGTCGACGCGGAAACGTCGAGGGCGCGGCGGCGGCAGGCACCAGCCGCGCCCTCGACGTTCAGCGCTCAGTGAGCGGCGGACGCAGTGCGGTAGCTGTACACCGAGGAAGATCGCGGCGAGCCCGACGACAACGTGGGGGACCCACACGTTCGCCGAGTCGTCGGAGAAGCCGAAGAGCCACGGTGATGCGGCGAGCAGAGCACCGACAGCGATGTCGATGAGTTTGCGGCCGGCTTCGCCGCCACCGTGTGATGCACGACACGCTGAAGAGCGCAACTGTCGGCGAGAAGGTCGCGCTCCGGGGAACACGCCTGCGCGACGGCACGGTTCGTGTGGCGAGCCTCCGTGTCGTAGCCCACGTCCGCCGGGCGACGCTGCGCGGAGCCGTGCTTCGCAAGCTCGCCCCTGCCTGCGGGCCTGGCGATCGGCCAGCGGATCGAGTTGACCGTTCAGGTCGGAGCGAACAACACGTTCACGCTCGTCGCGAACGACGACGAGGAGAACGCGAACCCAGGTTCGTCTCGAGCTCGACGACGTCACAGGCCGTCGTGAACGTCAACGGCACCCTGTTCACGTTCAACGTACCCACCGGCGTCACGCTGCAGGTGCTCCCGACGGGAACGTTCGTCGAGGCGCGCGGTGTGGAGGAGAGCG
>DASXDB010000205.1:0-14076 GCA_036490895.1 Gaiellaceae bacterium | reverse complement strand
CCTTCAGCGGGGAGACGGTGGTCTTGCCGATGCAGAACGGGCCCGCCAGCCGGCGGCCCTGGTCTTTCGACGTCGCTCCCGCCACTCCGACCGTGGTCAGCAGCGCGGCAAGGACGAGCACGATCAACTTGCGCATTGGTTATCTCCCTCCTCGCCGCGTCCCCATCCCCGGTGACGCGCAGTGCGAGTTCGTCGTAGTGGACGCATCGTGGGAAGGGCGCTCCGGCCGGGCGCCGGTCGGAAGTCCAGCCTCTGCGGTGACTTGGTCGTGCCTCGTTCGGGGGATGTCCGATCCGGGAACCAGGCTGTTCAAGCGAGGCAGGCGGATGCCGATGCCTCTCCAGGATGGCCCGCCGCCTCACCTACCGCGCCCGTCCCGCTCTCCTCGCGGCGACCGCATTCCTTGCGGCAGGCGTCGGCGCGTCGGCGCTCCCAGCCGGCGGCGGGCCTGGTCCGCTCGGCGCGTCCAGCTCGGACAGCGCGTACTGGTACTACTGCCCGGCCGGCCTCGTGCAGACGGGGAGCGCCGACAGCCTGGCGAACGGGCGCTACTGCGCCTTCTGGCTCCTGAAGAGCTTCCCCCTCGGCGGCGAGGGCGCACCCGCGCTGAATTCGACCGCCGTCCCCGGCCTCGACGTGCTGCCGGTGTGGCAGCGCACCCGCGGCGCCGGCGTGACGGTCGCGGTGGTCGACACCGGCGTCGATCGCGGCAGCGCCGATCTCGCGCCCAATCTGCTTCGAGGCACCAATACCTACGACGGGAACGACAACACGACGGACGCCGAAGGGCACGGCACGGTGATCGCATCCGTGATCGCGGCGCCTGCCGGAAACGGCGGGTACGTCGGGATCGCCCCCGAGGCGAAGATCTTGCCCGTGAAGGCGCTTGGCGGATCGTCCGGCCAGGACTGGTCCGACCGCGCCGTCGTGCGTGGCATCGAGTACGCCGCTGCCAGCGGCGCGAAGGTCATCAATCTCTCGATCGGCGGGCTCAATACGCCGATCGCAGGCATCGACCAGGCGCTCGCCGCCGCACAGCGTGCCGGTGCGCTCGTCGTGATCGCGGCCGGCAACGACGGCGTCGATCTCGACGATCCTCGGTACACCGAAAGCCCCGACGGGTACGGGCGGCCGAACACGTTGACCGTCGCCAACTTCACCACGCGAGACACGCTGGCGACCGATTCGAACTACGGCGGGCGTCACGTTCAGATCGCGTCGCTCGGCACCGTCCTGTGGGGCGACTACCCCGGCAACGCGACCGGCGGATACCTCGGGGGCTCGTCGGCCGCGGCCGCGGCGACCTCCGGCGTTGCGGCACTGCTGTTCGCCGCCGATCCGTCGGCGACCGCCGCGGAGGTGCGGCGAGCGATCATCGTCGGCGCGAACACGGACGTCGCAGCGCTGCGCGGGAAGGTCGAGGCGAACGGGCTCCTCTCGGCGACGGGAGCGCTCGCAGCCCTCGCGCGCCCGGACACGACGCCGCCCACCGTGTTCCGAGCCGCCGGCCCGTCGTTCACCTTCCGATCGCGTGGTTCCGCGCCCGTGACGTTCAGGTGGCAGGCGGCGAGCGATCCGGAGCTCGAGGGTTACTCGCTCACAGTCGACGGCCGCACGACGATCCTGCCTCCGGGCACGACCACGTCCCACACCGCGCTTCGACCGGGCGTGCACCGCTGGCGGCTCAGCGCGTACGACCTCTCCGGAAACCGGACTGCTGCGACCCGCCGCTAGGCGAACACTCCACCCAGGGATGCCGCGGCGGGCCGATTGCGCCGAAGAGTCCGTCGTTCTGTCGCATACGACAAGGAGAGGTCGATCGCCCATGAGGAAAGTCCTTCTGCTCTTGGCAGCAGTCGTCACGCTGTCCGTCACCGGCGCAGCCGCGGCGACGCTTGTGCCCGGAGTGTTCGATCCCGGCTCGACCGGGTGCCCGGTCGCGACGTTCGCGAGCGGAGTGCTGCATCTCGAGAAGAACTGCCCGACGCCGACGAATGCATCCGCGGGAGCGGACATCACGGGCTTCACCGGCCAGACGTTCGGCAGTGCGGCGTTCACGCTCGCGAACGTGAGCCAGTGCCAGGGAGGCTCGCCGCGCTTCGACGTCGTCACGTCGGACGGCACGTTCTTCCTCGGGTGCAACAACGTGAATCCGACCGTCAACGGTGACGGCACTGCGACTTACACGTTCGACGCAGCGTCGCTCGCTGTTCTGAACCAGGTGCCGTTCCCGACGGGAACGATCTCGGCCGTGGACGTGCTGATCGACGTCCAGGGAACCGCCGACCTCACGAACATCACGTTCAACGGCGCCGTGCAGACTCCGGCTCTCGGCCCGACGAAGAAGTCGGACTGCAAGAAGGGCGGCTGGAAGTCGTTCACGGACCCGAAGTTCAAGAATCAGGGTCAGTGCGTCTCGTGGTTCAACCACCACAACGGTCACGGGAAGGGAAAGCCCTCCACCGACGCGTCAACGACGACGCAGCACGGGAAGGGCAAGGGGAAGAAGTAGCTGCGCCGCGCCGGGGAGGCCGCTTCACGGCGGTCTCCCCGGCCGGAGTAGGGTTCGCCCGTGACGGGCGACGACAAGCCTCGCCGAATCCTCGACGCCGCAGTGCGCGTGTTCGCCGCGCAGGGCTACGACGCGTCGCGCGTCGGCGACGTCGCCCGTGAGGCGGGCGTGGCGTACGGCCTCGTCTACCACTATTACGACTCGAAGAAAGCGGTGCTCGAAGCCGTGTTCCGCGAGGCGTGGGGGAGGCTTCTCGCAGCGGTCGCGCTGGCGGAGGCGACAAGTGAGGACGCGGCCGAGCAGCTCGAGCTCGTCGTGAAGATCGTTCTTCGCGCGTGGCGCGACGACCCCGACCTGGTTCGTCTCCTCGTCCGCGAGGTCACGCGCAACCCGCACATCCAGGACGAGCTCGACGAGATCGGTCAGGCGTTTGCGTCGCTCGAACGGATGGTGCGCCGGGGTCAAGACGACGGGACATTCCGCGCCGGGCTCGATCCGCAGCTCGCCGCGTGGATGCTCTACGGCGCGCTCGAGGAGGTGCTGACCGGGTGGGTCCTCGGCCAGCTCCCGGACGACGCCGCGGCGGTCGGCGCCGCCGAGCGTGAAGTGACCGCAACGATGGTCGGCGGGCTGCGGGCATGACGATCGATCCGCTCGCCCGCTGGCGGCCGCTCCCCGACAAGCCCGACTACGCAGGCTTCCTGTCGTTCGGCGGCGCGCCGATGGCACAGGAACCGGCACACCTCGAAGGTGTCGACGTCGCGATCGTCGGGGCGCCGATGGACGACCTCGTGTCCGACCGCCCCGGGACGCGCTTCGCGCCGCGCGCGATCCGTGCTGCCTCCTGCCCGCCGGGGCCGCACCTCGAGGCGGGCATCGATGCGTTCGCCGCGCTCCGCGTCGTCGACTACGGCGACGCGCCGGTGCTGCCCGCCGACCCGGTCCATTCGCATGCGGCGATCTCCGCGCTGATCGGCGAGGTGGTCGACGCCGGAGCGATCCCGGTGACGCTCGGCGGCGACCATTCGATCACCGAGCCGTGCGTGACCGCCGTCGTCGCCCGGCGCGGCCCGGTCGGGCTGATCCACTTCGACACGCACACCGACACCGGCCGCGAGGTGTTCGGCATCGAGCGCTCGCACGGGACGCCGATGTTCCGGCTCGTCGAGGCGGGCGCCGTCGCAGGCTCTCGCTACGCGCAGATCGGCCTGCGCGGCTACTGGCCGGGACCGTCCGAGTTCGATTGGCAGGGTGAGCACGGGATCGCGTCGTTCTTCATGCACGATGTCCGCAACCTCGGGATCCGCGAGGTGGTCGAGCGCGCGCTTGCGCACGTCGGCGAGGGACCGGTCTACGTGACCGTCGACGTCGACGTCCTCGACCCGGCATTCGCACCGGGCACCGGCACGCCGGAGCCGGGTGGGATGACGTCGGTCGACCTCCTCTGGGCAGTGCGCGAGATCGCATCGCGCGTCGACCTGGTAGCGGCCGACGTCGTCGAGGTGATCCCGACCGGTGTCGGCTCGGCCGACATCACGGCGCTCGTGGCAGAGCGGGTGGTGCGCGAGCTGCTGACGGGGCTTGCCGTTGCACGCTCTCACTAGACACGAACATACGTTCGCATTAGCATCGGACGGATGCAGCTCCGTCTCGATGCCGCCGACCGACTCGTCGAGCTGGTCGAGGAGCGGCGAGGGCCGGTGCAGGTCGACGAGGCGGCGCGGCTCGTCCTCAAGCTCGGCTCGCAGGTGCCCGTCGGCCTCGCGCGCTCCCTGCTCGACGAGGCGGTGCGCGACGACGCACGACTTCGGTGGTCGGGCGACCTCGTCGCGCTGACGGAAGCGCCGGGCGAGGCCCTCTCGATCGAGCAGGCGATCTTCGTCGTCTTCGACCTCGAGACGACCGGCCTCCGTCCGGCCACCTCGCGACCGTGCGAGATCGGTGCGGTACGCGTCCGCGAGCTCGCGCTCGAGGAACGCTTCCAGACGCTCGCCAACCCGGGCGCGCGCCTCGACCCGGCGATCGCGGCGCTCACCGGGCTGCGGGACGCGGAGTTGCGGCGCGCTCCGCCCGTGCAGGCTGCAGTGCGTCGGTTCCTCGGCTTCGCAGGCGAGGCGGTGCTCGTTGCGCACAACGCTCGCTTCGACATGGCCTTCCTCGACAACGAGACGATGCGCGCGACAGGTCGCCGCACCGCGGCGACGGTTGTCGACACGGTCGGCCTTGCACGCCGGCTCCTTGGTCGGCAGCCCGCGAACCTCGCCGCCCTCTCGTACCGATTCGCGACAGAGGCCCGCCCGTGCCACCGCGCGCTTCCCGACGCCGAGGCGACGGCCGAGATCCTGCTCTGTCTGATCGGCATGGCGCAGGAACGTGGCGCACGCACCGTCGCCGATCTCGTCGAGCTCGCAGCGACGCGTCCGCGTCGCGTCCATCGCAAGCGAAGCCTTGCGTTCGGTGCGCCCCAGCGGCCCGGCGTCTATCTCTTCCGGGATACGTACGACCAGGTGCTCTACGTCGGGCGTGCGCGCGACCTGCGTGCGCGCCTTCGCTCCTACTTCCGATCGGAGCGTCAGCGGCCCGCCGTCGAGGCGGCGCTCGGCGCGCTCGAGCGCGTCGAGTGGCGGACGCGCGGCTCGGAGGTCGAGGCTGCGCTCGACGAGCTTCGCCTGATCAGGGAACTGCGGCCGCCCGCCAATCGGCGGGCGGCTCGCCCCGACCGGTATGTCTATCTCCGTCGTCGCGGCGACTCGGTGATCTGCTCGTCCCAGCCCGGCGAGCTCGGGCCGCTCTCGAGCCGGCGCACCAGTCAGCTCGCGGCGCGCGCGCTGCAAGGCGTCGAGTGGGAGACGCTCGAGGATGCGCTGCCCAAGCTGCAGGAGAAGCTACGGCGGTTGGCACGCGATCTCCGCTTCGAGGATGCAGCACGGCTCCGCGATCGCATCGCAGCACTCGAGACAGCTGTGCGCGAGGTGCAGCGGATGCGTCGTCTGCGCGAGCTTTCGGTGTGCCTCGTCGTGCCGGGCGAGCGCGAAGGCACTCGTCGCGGCATCTACGTCGCAAAAGGGCAGGTGGTCTGCATCAGGCCGTTCATCGGGGCGGACGGGGTGGAGTGGCGGGCGGCGCTCGCCGACGTTGCGCGCGCCGAGCCGACGCTCGCCCCCGAGGCCGCCGACGACCTGCGCGTGCTGGCGTCGTTCATCCGCCGGCCGCCGCCCGAGCTGACCGTGGTCGGCCTGGCACACTCAGCGGGATGGAGGAGCTTCGGGAGCGAGCCCTCTCTGACGGCTGGCGAAAGCTCGTCGTCGACGGCGTGACCGCCACGCCGGTCGAGCTCGCGCGCGGTCCGGCGCTGAAGGTCGTCGACGGCGCACGCACCGAGACGGTCGACCGCAGTTCGTGGCCCGAGCGCCTCGATGCTCTTCTCTCCGATGCGCGCAACGTCCACCTGCTCGGTCCCGATGGTGACCTTCACGCACGCCGGACGAAGAAAGGGCGCTGGCTCGTGTCGCGCGCGCGGCCGTCATCCGGTGAGGCGCCGAGCGGGCGTCATGACCGGGACAAGCGACACCCGCTGCCCGCCGACCACCCGCTCTTCCGGGCGACGAAGATCTCCCGCGACAAGGAACGCCAAGTGCAGCACTACGTCGAGCTCCTGAGGCCGCTCCCGGTCTGGGAGCGCGAGCACATCCGCGTGATCGACGCCGGTTGCGGCAAGGCATACATGAGCCTCGCGCTCGTCGCGTACGGCCGCGAGGTCGGCACGAGGGTCGAGCTCGTCGGGATCGACGTGAATGCGTCGGTGATCGAGACGGTACGCGACGCCGCGTCGTCGCTCGGCTACGACGAGGCACGGTTCGAGGTATCGACCATCGCCGACTACGAGAGCGACGAGCCGATCGACCTGCTCGTGTCGCTGCACGCCTGCGACACGGCGACGGACGAGGCGATCGCCGCCGGCGTGCGCCTCGGCGCCGAGGCGATCGTGCTCGCACCGTGCTGCCACCACGAGCTTGCCGCGCAGATCGCCGCGCACGAGAAAGACGGGCTGCTGCGCCACGGGCTGTTGCTCGGCCGGCAGGCGGATCTCGTCACCGATGCGCTTCGCGCAGCGCGACTCGAGATCGCGGGCTACCGCGTCGAGGTGATGGAGTTCGTCGCGGCCGAGCACACGGCGAAGAACGTGATGCTTCGCGCCGAACGCGCTCCGTCGTCGCCGCGCGCCGAGCGTGCCGCCGCCGAGTTCGTCGAGCTGCGCGACCGGTTCGGCGTCGACCCGGCGATCGAACGGCTGCTGCCTCTGCCGTAACCGAGGGGACCCCACTTTCGTTGTACCTCTGTCGTCAACGAAAGGGGACAAGCGCACATGGGCATTCTCTGGATCATCTTGATCGTCATCCTCGTCCTCGCGCTGCTGGGCTTCTTCTCGCGCGGGGTCTGGTAGGTCCCCCGGTACACAGCTTTAGGCCGCCCCGCCCTCGCGGGGCGGCCTGTCTGTGCGCTAGAACCCGTGCGTGGACCACGCCGGGTTCTTCCGTCTAGCCGACGCAGCTCGGAGCCTGCCGCGCCTTGGCGGGATGGCACGCCCGGACGGCGTCGTGATCGTGAGCGAGCGGTACTGGGCATTCGCCGGCGTCGACGGGTCGCTGCGCGAGGGCGTGATGCCGCAACCGCCCGAGCTCCTCCAGCGCATCCCGCTCGCCCGGGGTCTTGTTCGCCTCTACGCATCGCTCGCGCCCCTGTTCAGGCGCAACGGAGTCGCAAAGCGGCGCGAGCGCTGGCTGATCCTCACTGCGTTGATCGCGCCGCTCGCACTCGCGGCCGTCCACGGGCCGTGGTCGACCGTTGCGGGGATCGCACTGTCGGTGCTGCTGGTGGCCACAATCTTGCGTGGTCGCGCGCTGCACCTCCACGGTGCGGAGCACCGCGCGATCGCCGCCGCGGAAGATCGAGCGCTCGAGGCGACCTGGGAGGGACTCGTTAGACCTTCGCGGTTCTCGCCGCGTTGCGGCACGAACTTCGCAGCCCTTGCGCTGCCGGTCACGTTCGGCGCAGACCAGCTGCTGCCGGTTGGTCCGGCCCTCTGGTCGCCGGTCGTCGTCCTCGTCTTCTCGCTCGCGCTGACGATGGAGCTCTGGCGCCTCGTCCAGCGCTCGTCGCGCGGGAAATGGCGTGTATTTCTCCTGCCGGGCCTCGGCTTGCAGCGCATCACGACGCGCGAGCCTCGCCTCGACGAGACGCAGGTCGCGCTGCGAGCAGTCGAGGCCGTGCTCAGGCTCGAGCTCGCGTGAAGCTGCACGCGAGCCGCCGGGGAACCGGGCCGCTCCTCGTCTGTCATCCGGGCGGCCCGGGGTTCGACGGCAGCGAGCTGCACGACCTCGGCGGCCTCGACTCGACGCGGACGCTGCTGCTCGTCGACCCGCGCGGCGCCGGAGGCAGCGAGGACGCGGAGACGTACCTGCTCGACGACTACGTCTGTGACCTCGAGGAGCTCCGCTCCGACCTCGGGGAGGAGCGGATCGACCTGCTCGGGTTCTCGCACGGCGGCCTCGTTGCGGCGGCGTACGCGATCGCGCATCCGGAACGCATTCGGAAGCTCGTGCTGACCGTCGGGCTCGCGGCGTTCACGCCGGAGATGCAGGCGGAGGCGGAGCGGGTGATCGCGAGCTTCGCCGGTGAGCCGTGGTATGACGACGCGACGGCGGCAATCGCGCGCGAGGAGTCGGGCGACTACGGGACGCCGGACGAGGCGGGCGCGATGTGGAACGCGATGGTGCCGCTGTACTTCTCGCGCTGGGAGGAGCGCTATCGGCCGCTCGTCGAGGTGGAGCGGATGAACCCCGAGCCGCTGCGCCAGTTCAACGCGACGCCCTTCGACCTCCGCCCCGACCTCGGGCGCATCGAGGCCGAGACCCTGGTGATCACCGGCCGCGAGGACTTCATCTGCGGTCCTGCGGCCGCGAACGTGCTCGCCGACGGCATCCGGCGATCCGAGCTCGTGATCGTCGAGCACGCCGGGCACATGCTCCATCTGGAGCAGCCGGCCGCGTACAGCGGCGCCGTCGAGGCGTTCCTCGCCCGCCGGTAGCTAGCATTTAGCCCATGAGCGAGATCGGGACGATGCGCGTCAAGAGCGGCCTGGCCGAGATGCTGAAGGGCGGCGTGATCATGGACGTGGTCGACGCCGAGCAGGCGAAGATCGCGGAAGAGGCCGGCGCGTGCGCGGTCATGGCCCTCGAGCGCGTCCCGGCGGACATCCGTCGCGACGGCGGCGTGGCGCGGATGTCGGACCCCGACATGATTCGCGGCATTCAGGAAGCGGTCACGATCCCGGTGATGGCCAAGTGCCGGATCGGCCACTTCGTCGAGGCGCAGGTCCTTCAGTCGCTCGAGATCGACTACATCGACGAGTCCGAGGTTCTGACACCCGCCGACCTCGAGCATCACGTCGACAAGTGGCAGTTCACGGTGCCGTTCGTCTGCGGCTGCACAAACCTCGGCGAAGCGCTCCGGCGGATCGCAGAGGGCGCCGCGATGATCCGCACGAAGGGCGAGGCGGGCACCGGCGACATCGTCAACGCCGTGACGCACATGCGCTCGGTCTTCGGCGGCATGCGTCGGCTGCAGTCGCTGCGCGGCGAAGAGTTGTTCGCGGAGGCGAAGAACCTGCGGGCGCCGTACGAGCTCGTGCGGTGGGTCGCCGAGAACGGCCGGCTGCCCGTCGTCACGTTCACGGCGGGCGGCATCGCGACGCCCGCAGATGCCGCACTGTGCATGCAGCTCGGAGCGGACGGCGTGTTCGTCGGCTCCGGCATCTTCAAGTCGGGCAACCCGTCACAGCGGGCACGCGCGATCGTCGAGGCGACGACGCACTATCTCGACGCGGATGTGATCGCCCGCGTCTCCGCCGGCCTGGGCGAAGCGATGGTCGGCATCTCGACGCAGTCGCTCGATCCGAGCGAGTTGCTCGAGCGCCGCGGCTGGTAGCTCAGCCCGAGTACGCGCCCAGGTAGACGACCACCTGTGCGTTCCGAGGCGCACGCGCGCCGGCGAGCGGCGACTGCTGCACGATCTTCCCGGCCTGGCTCTGCGAGCTCACGGGGAACTTGAGGTAGAGCAGCCGCAGCTGCGCCCCGTTGATCGAAGCGAGCGCCTGCTGGAGGGGCAGGCCGATCACGTTCGGCACCTGTTCGGAGGGCTTGTCGCCCGGCCCGCTCGAGATGTTGATCTGCAGGTGCGAGTGGTAGGGGACGCTCGCACCTGCGGGCTTCGCCTGGCCCTCGACCGTGCCGAGCGGATCGCTGCCCGGGATGAACGCGAGGCTCGCGATGATCCCGGCGCGGCTGAGCGCCTGCACGGCTGCCGCCTCCTGCTGGTTCGAGACGTCCGGCACGCTGGACGCGCGTGGGGCCGGGGTCGGCGCTGCCGCCGCCGTCGTCGCCGCGGGCGTGGTGGTGGTCGCTTCGGTCGACGTGGACGCCTCGGTCGACGTCGTCGCCTGCTGCTTCGCTGCCGCGACGACGAGCGTCACCGGCGTGTTCCTCGTCAGCGCCCCACCGGCTTCGGGGGCCTGGGAGAGCACCGTCCCTGCCGACTGCGTACTCGTCCGCTGGGTCAGCGCCGGCCGGATCCCGAACGTCGCCAGCGTCGCCTTCGCCTCGTCGAGCGTCTCTCCGGTCACGCTGGGCATCGTCTTGCCCGCGGCTGCCGTCCCGGACGTCGTGAGGACGGTGGTCGTGACGTCCGGGCCGTTGTCGCGATGGGTGAGGAAATACGCGATCGCCACACCGGCCGCGGCAATCGCGATCACCGCCAGCGCGAGGAGCATCCCGGCGCCGAACCGCCGGTCGGGCTCGGGCGGAGGGGGTGGTGGTGGCGTGTACGGCGGCGGCGGCCCGCCGTGGATCGTCTCGACGGTCGGCCAGCTATCTGTCGGTGTCTCGGTCACGATGTGTCACGAGTGCAACGGTTGATGGTCACCGGTGGTTGCGGGTACCTGGGACGGGAGCTCGTCGCTCGGGCGCCCGCCGCTGGGTGGGACGTGCGCGCGACGTGGTTCGAGCGGCCGCCGCCGGAGGACGGCGACTGGGTGCGCCTCGACGTGCGAGACGAGGCCGCCCTGGCCGATGCGTTGACCGGGCTCGACGCCGTCGTCCACACCGCATACCGCCAGGGCGATCGGGAATGGGACGTCAACGTCGTCGGCTCGGCCGCCGTCGCCCGCGCGGCGACCGGGCGCCGCCTGATCCACCTGTCGACGGATCTCGTGTTCTCCGGCGGGCGCGGCCGCTACCGCGAGGAGGACGAGCCCGCCCCCGTGAACGCCTACGGCCGGTCGAAGGCCGAGGCGGAGCGACGGGTCGCGTCCGCGCACCCGGCGGCGACGATCGTGCGCACGTCGCTCATCTACGGCGGCGCCGAGCCTGGGCCGCAAGAGCGGCTCGCACGCGACGGCCGGCGCTTCTTCACGGACGAGCTTCGCTCACCGGTTCAGGTCGCCGACCTCGCCGACGCCGTCCTCGAGCTGCTCGCGCTCGACGTCGCCGGGCCGCTTCACCTCGGAGGCGCGGACGACATCTCGCGGTTCGACTTCGCGGTACTGCTCGGCGCCGACCCCGAGCGGCTCGAGCCGGTGCACACGACGACTGAGCGCGCACCGAACGTCACCCTCGACAGCTCGCGCGCCCGGGCGCTTCTCACGACGCCGCTGCGCGGCGTCCGTGAAGTGCTCGGTTCGCCTTCACCGCGGACGCCGAACCGCCCTCGCTTGGTCTGAGACGGCCCCGCGACGAGCCAATTCCACATCAAACCTCTAGTCGGACCAGACGTTCTCGAACGTCCCGAAGCGCAGCTCCTGGAGGTAGTGGAACCGCGACTCGTCGGAGCGTCGCATGTACTCGTCCTGATGCTCGGCGAGGAACGCGTTGTACGCCTCGATCGACTCCCAGCGGTCGACCACGAGGTACCGGTCGGGCTCTTCGACGTCGTGCAGGAGCTCGGTGCCGACGTAGCCGCGGCCCTGACGGAAGAACTGCGCCCAGTCTCCCTCCGGGCCGTAGCCCTGCTCGAACGCCTCGCGCTCGCGCACCTCGTATCGAAAGACGAGTGCGATCACCTGAGGCCGCCGCGCTCGTGGTGCGCCTTGAAGAAGTTCTCGCTCCCGGCGGTCGCCATCGCCGCCGAGGCGCTGATCTCGAGACACAGCGCCGCCGCTGCCACGATCTGCGCGAAGCGATAGACCTTGCCGGGGCCGGCACAGTCGATCGACGCGAGCCAGTCCCGCGCGGACGGAAGCGTCGTGCCGCCGCCGACCGTGCCGACCTCGAGACCGCCGAACCGGATCGTCGCCTGCAGCCCGCCGTCCACGCGACGGCCCGTTCCCTGCGCCATCGAGCTCGTCGCGACCATCCCGATGTCCTGTCCCGTCGCGGTGTAGATGGCGGCGATCGCCGAGGCAGGGGTGAACGCGACCGACTGCATGCCGCTGGCGACGGCGCCGTGCGTGCCCGCCCACGAGAGCGCCTCGAGATCCGCCGCCGTCGTCCGCAGGACGCGCCTGATCTGCTCGTCGGACAGAAACGCCTCCGCGAGCACGGTCTTGCCATGCCCCGACTGGAAGTATTCGGCCGACGGCTTCTTGTCGCCGCCCATGTTCGCCTCGAGAACGGCCCGCTCGGGCTTGTGCGGCGCGCGCTCCATCACGTAGCCCATGTTCAGCGCGTACGAGTTGCGGGTCATCATGTTCGGCCCGACTGCGTCGCCCGTCGTCCATTGCCAGAGCACGTGGCACATCGGGCCGACCACGTGCGTCTTCAGGCCGCGCAGCTTCGCGCGCGTCGAAAGCGACGGGTCGTTCGACGACTCGAGCCAGGTGCGCATGGCCGGCACCTCGGCGTCGATCCACCGGGCGAGCGCCACCGCCTCGCCGGCGTTCGCGCACACGAAGCACGACGCGCGGGTGATGCGATCGTGCAGCACGTACGTGCGGACCGTTCCTGCGGCGAGCGCACCCCGTGTCATCGAGGCGGTGAGCCCGCCCTCGGTGTGGGCAAGCGGAACGTGAACGGTCTCCGTCGCGCGGCCCGTCTCGTCGAGGACTCCGTCGTCGGTCAACACGTACGACCCGAGCTCGATCTCGACCGGCGCCGCCGACACCGGGATCACCGCGACGCCGACCAGCGACTCGGCTGCGCCTGCGAACGGCTCGAGGTTCACGGACGTGACGAGACCGTCTGCGATTCCCATCGCCAAGCGGCGCTGTTCGATCGAGCGCGCGTCGTTTCGCCGGGGCCACCTCATGCGGCGAATAGACTCGCACACATGTCGGCGACACTCATCAAGGGAAAGCCCATCGCGGACGGCATCCGCGCCCAGGTCGCCGACGACGTCGCGGCGATCGGGCACATCGGCCTCGTCACCGTCCTGGTCGGCGACGATCCCGCCTCGGACGTCTACATCCGCCTGAAGCACAAGGCCGCCGTCGCGGCCGGCATCGACGCCACCGACCTTCGCCTGCCGGAGGAGACGAGCGAGCGCGAGCTGCTCGCGAAGGTCGAGGAGCTCGACGCCGACCCGCAGGTCGACGCCATCCTGGTTCAGCTGCCGCTCCCGAAGCAGATCGACGAGGCGAGAGTGATCCGCGCGCTTGCACCCGCGAAGGATGTCGACGGCTTTCACCCGATCAACGCCGGCCAGCTGTACCTCGGCGAGCCGACGCTGGTGCCGGCGACGCCCCGCGGCGTGATGGCGATGCTGGCCGAGCACGACGTCCAGCTGAGCGGGGCGCGCGCCGTGGTGATCGGCCGCAGCGCGATCGTCGGCAAGCCGATGGCGCACCTGCTCCTCCAGCAGAACGCGACGGTCACGGTCTGCCACTCGCGGACGAGGGACCTCGCCCGGCACACGCTCGAGGCCGACGTGCTGGTCGCCGCCGTCGGCGTTCCCGGGATGGTGATGCCGGAGATGGTCCGGCCCGGCGGCGTCGTGATCGACGTGGGCATCAACCGGACGGACGATGGGATCGTCGGCGACGTCGACCCGGGTGCCGCGGAGGTGGCCGGGTACCTGACTCCGGTCCCCGGCGGGGTGGGGCCGATGACGATCGCCTGCCTGCTCGAAAACGCCGTCCGCTGCGCCTGCTACCGCCGCGGCGAGCTTGCTTATCCGGGCTGATTCGCTAGTGTTGCGCGCGCTCCGCCGTCGGCGGACTTGTAGTCATCCAGCAAGGAGTAGTTGGTAGTGGCTGAAGGCACGGTCAAGTGGTTCTCGAACGAAAAGGGCTATGGCTTCATCGAGCGGGGGAACGGCGAGGCGGACGTGTTCGTCCACTTCTCCGCCATCGCGGGTGAGGGCTACAAGTCGCTGACCGAGGGTCAGCGCGTCTCCTTCGAAGTCGTGCAGGGCGACAAAGGCCTGCAGGCGGCGAACGTCTCGGCGCTCTAGACCCTTTCGGAACCGTTTTGGCGAGGGGCTCCGACAGGAGCCCCTCGTGTTTTCATTGGAGGTTGCATGGCCCGGATCACCAAAGAGGAAGTGCTTCACGTGGCGCGGCTCGCGCGCCTCGA
>DASXDB010000204.1:0-2235 GCA_036490895.1 Gaiellaceae bacterium | reverse complement strand
CCCGTCGCTCAAGGGGATCATGGGCGCGAAGAAGAAGCCGCAGGAGACACTTGCTGCGCGGGAGCCCGGCGGGCCGGGGACGACCGTGGTGGCGTTGAGCCCGCCGCCGCCGCGCGGTGAAGCGCAGAAGATCGAGGACGATGGCAGTGCCGCCGACCGCATCGTCGAGTTCCTCGTCGAGAAGAGGCTCGTCTGATGGCGAAGACGCTCGTGTTCCTCGAACACCACGACGGGTCTGTGCAGAAGGGCTCGCTCGGCGTGCTCACGAAGGCGCTGCAGGTTGGAGGCGAGGTCGCAGGTGCGATCGTCGGATCCGATGTTCGGGCGGTTGCCGAAGGCGTCGGCGCAACGGTGTGGGTCGCCGACGATGCGCGTCTCGCGGCGCCGCTGCCGCAGCCGCGGGTAGACGTGCTCGCGAAGCTCGTCCGCGACGAGGGTTACGACACGGTGTTGTTCGCACAGTCGGTTCTGGCCGCTGACATCGCTGCAGGCCTCTCCGCTCGTGTCGGCGCGGGCCTGAATTGGGGCTTGGTCGACTTCGACGGCGAGATGGGCCGAGCGCCGGCGCTGCAGGACACGGTGGTCGTCGACGTCGGCTGGTCGACGCCGGTCCGCATCGGCATCTTCCGTGCCGGGGCTCTCGACGCGGAAGCACTGTCGGGGGCGGCCGACGTTCGTGAGGCCGCGGTCGAGCTCGAGGACTTCTCCGTTGCGGCGGAGATGGTCGAGCAGGCCCACGCCGAGCAGCAAGGCCCGTCGATCGAAGAGGCCGAGATCATCGTCGCCGGCGGCCGTGGCCTCGGTGAGCCCGAGAAGTTCGCGCTGGCGGAGGAGCTCGCGCGGGCGCTCGGCGGCGCGGTCGCCGCGACGCGGGCGGTGGTCGACGCGGGCTGGTACCCCTATTCGGCACAGGTGGGTCAGACCGGCAAGACAGTTTCGCCGAAGCTGTACGTCGCGCTCGGCATCTCCGGCGCGATCCAGCACAAGGTCGGGATGCAGGGGTCGAACGTGATCGTCGCGATCAACAAGGATCCCAACGCTCCGATCTTCGAGTACTCGGACCTGGGGGTCGTCGGAGATCTGCACGAGATCGTCCCCAAGCTGACCGAGCTCGTTCGTAGCCGTAAGTCGTGAGCGTTCGTCCGTCGGAGTTCCCGCCCCCGTGGTCGGCGTCGGACGCCGTCACGCCGCCGACGGACCCGGTCGACGAGCGCATCGACGTCGGCTTCTTGATCGTCGGCGCCGGGCCGGCTGGGCTGGCAGCGGCGATCAGGCTCGGTCAGCTGATGGAGGAGGATCCCGCGACGGCCGAGCGGCTCGGCGAGGTGCCGGTGGCGGTGCTCGAGAAGGGAAAGGCGCCGGGCGCGCATCTTCTCTCCGGTGCAGTGGTGAATCCACGCGGACTGCAGCGGCTCTTCAAAGGCCGAAAACGGATCGACGAGCTGCCGTTCTACGGCGAGGTGCACGGAGAGTCGGTCTTGTTCCTGACCAAGCGTCGCGCCGTCCGCATCCCGACGCCGCCGACGATGATCAACCACCGCAATTACGTCGCGTCGCTGTCGCAGCTCGGCCGTTGGCTCGCCGACGAGGCGGAGGAGCTCGGCGTCACGATCCTGCCCGAGACGTCCGCGGAGCAGTTGCTCGTCGACGGCGGACGCGTGGTGGGCGTGCGGACCGGGGATCGCGGACGCGGGCGGGGCGGGGAGGAGCTCGGGAACTTCGAGCCCGGGTCGGACATCGCCGCGCGCGTGACGATCGTGGCCGAAGGGACGCAAGGGCATCTGACAGGCGCCGCGCTCGAGCGGTTCGGATTGCGCGGCGAGAATCCGCAGGTGTGGGCGCTCGGCGTGAAGGAGGTGTGGAAGGTCGCGAAGCCGCTCGACCAGGTGATTCACACGATGGGCTGGCCGCTCCGTCCGGGGAAGAAGTTCCGCGAGTTCGGCGGGTCGTTCGTCTATCCGATGGGCGACATGGTCACGATCGGCATGGTCGTCGGCCTCGACTATCGCGACACGGAGCTGTCCGTGCACGACCTGCTGCAAGAGCTGAAGACCCATCCGCGGGTCAAGCGGATCCTCGACGGCGGCGAACGCCTGCAGTGGGGTGCGAAGACGATTCCGGAAGGCGGTTTCGTCGCGCTGCCGTCGGGGTTCCACGCCCCGGGGCTCCTGTTGTGCGGCGACGGCGTCGGGCTCGTGAACGTGCCGGCGCTGAAAGGAATTCATTACGCGGTCG